>NZ_FNGO01000001.1 GCF_900103135.1 Halarsenatibacter silvermanii
ACCCAATTTTGCTCAATCGAAATGTAAATGTAAAATTTTTGCATAAGTGCTTGACCTCTGCAAACACATGTATTATAATAATGATATCAATCAAAAAACAGGTGGAAGCCAGTGGATTCAAGAAAACATATTTGGATCTTCTTGTTATCAGTGATAAATATCGTATAAGACCACTATCATAACAATAGTGGCTGGAAGATATAAAGCAAAGTGATACTCGAAATTTTTCGAAACTCAGGTTAAGTCTATGGCCAAAAAATAGTGTCCCCGGCTCAGGATGTGCCGGGCTGAGCGGGAGCTCAGGGACGAGCTCTCGCGAAGAGAGCGCAATTTTTTGGCCGAAAACTTAACTTAAGCCAAGGAAAAATTTCATTGTGAACGAAGCTTTATATCTTCCAGTACAACTAAATGAGGTTTTTGACACACCCATTTACCAACTTAAGACAAGAAGATTTCATGAAAGAAGGCGAAGAAAAAGGCATGGAAAGAGGTATTGAAAAGGGTAGAAAAAAGACATTAATAGAAACCTTGCTGGTTTTTGCTTCTGACATATTTTCCCTGGAAGACACTGAAAACTTAGAAAACAAACTAGAAGAAGCTGATATCGATACTTTGGAGAATATCAGAGATAATATTCTTTCTTTAGATAGCATAAATGATGTATACGACATGTTAGAATAAGTATAGCTTTTGAAAGTGGAGTATAACACAACTCAGAAATATTTGGGGGTGAACCCGGGGTGAAAAAGGAAATTAGCGAAGAAGAGATTGAAGAATACGCCCGCGGTTGGAGAAAGAAGCTGCAAAAAAGGAGGCTGCTCGCAAAAAAAGACTCAGGCGAGCCAGAGAAAAAGTAGATGCTGTGGCTGAACTGGCAGTTGACAGCTTTAATGTGGATGAAGTATGGATATTTGGCTCGCTTGCCACAAAAAAAATGCGTAAAAATTCTGATATAGATATCATGGTTTCTGGCCTCCCCATGGAAAAGTACTGGTCTTTTTTCAAAAAAGCTGAAGAATTAGCTTACCCTTTTAAGATTGATATTGTACTCCGTGAAAAAGCTTCCAGTGCTCTAAAAAAGAGAGTCAAACGGGAAGGAGTAAAACTTACAGGTGAAGAAAAAAATAATCAGCTATTTTCAGGGTAAGCCGGAGATTATTGCAGTCTATCTTTTCGGTTCTCTGGCTGATGGGGCTGATGATAAATTTTCCCTCAACAGTGATATCGATGTGGCTCTGATGCTGAAGGAGGAGGGCGCGCTACCGACTTTTGACTATCGGCTCCAGGTCATGACTGAGCTGGCCGATATTCTGCAGAGAGAGGTAGATGTCATTATCTTTTCTCGGGCGGATCTGCGGCTCAAACATCAGATTTTAAAGGGAGAATTGCTAATCGGCCGCGACAGCAAAGAGAGAATCCGCAGGGAAAAGCGTTCCCGTCAAAAATACCTGGATATGAGGTATTTTTATGATATATACGAAGAAAAACTGGGAAAGGAGCTGTAAATACATGGTGGATCCAGAAGTAGTTAAAAGCAAACTGATCAAACTGGAGGAATATATCCAGGAACTTAAAGAATATAATGATATTGAGCTGACAGACTATAAAAATGATAAAATTAAAAAGCGCTATCTGGAACGAACGCTGCAGCTGGCACTGGAATCAATCCTGGATATCGGCAATCATATTATAAGTGATGAAAGACTGGGTAGCCCCAACAATAATGCTGATATCATCAAAATCCTGACTGAACATAAAATTTTCGATGTCAGCGAAGAGAAAAAAGAACAGTACATCAGGATGGCTAAATTCAGAAACATCCTGGGCCATGATTATGCTGAGATAGAGGATGAAATCATTGTCAATATTTTGAACAATCACCTGGAAGACTTCAAAACTATATTCAACTTTTATCGGGATTATATTGGCTAAAATTCCCCAGTTTTTTCTGCACAAGCTTGTTATCAACCACTATATTACCTCCCAAATCTCCCTTCGCGCAGGCGCTTTTTCTGATATTTTTCCTGCACCGCAAGCAGGGGCAAAAAATCCAGATACTTTCTCATAATGTTTTCCTGAAATTCTCTGCGGAGTGAATTGGAACGAGTAAAAAGCAGTTTGCCTTTTTGCAGTATTTCATAGGACAGAGTCACTGAAGCATTGTTGAGAATAACAAGATCAATTTTTTCTCCCACAGCTTTCTCAAGCTCCACAATAACCCTGCTTCTGTAGCCAAAACTACCCGTTTCTTTTATATTTTCTTCATCCACATAAATTGCCAGGTCCACATCACTGAGTTTGTTATCCAGGCCCGAAACCACCGAACCAAAGATATAGGCAAAGATTATTTCCTCTTTTTCCCGCAAAAGCTCTGTGATTAATTCCTCCAAAACTCCCACCTCATTTTCCCCTATCTCTACCTGAAAAAGGTTTATATATACACCATGATTATACCATGGATAATTCAATTTGAAAAAATGATTTAAAAAAAATTAAGCAAAAATACGCATCTCCAGCCACCACTCATAGTCAGACCCGGGCTTTACTTCTGCTGCTCTCCCGGTCTTATGGGCTAAATATAGATCGTCAAATGCTCCGGTGCAGGGTTCCAGGGCCAGATTGTAATCACCCTTAAGTTCTCCCAGCGATTTCCATATTCCCAGATAGGGCACCTGCTCTGGCGGGAAATACATCTCCAGCCGTGCTCCGGTTTCCGGATAAGAAACCCCACAAAATCCCTCCGTCAGCTCACCGGCAGTATAGAATTTTTGACAGGAATCCGGAAGCGAGGGGTCCATACTTCTCAAATCCAGCTCCTCTCCGGTCAATCTGCTGATTGTGAAGGGATACCCATGCCTTTCACCCCATCTGCCCAGATAAAGATTTTTGTCCTCCACATTGATAACCTTCTCCACCTCCCGCGGAAGCATGAGCTCCATATCCTGCTCGTATTTAAATAGTGGATGTGCCGCCCATAAAAAAATCAAAGGTTCATCATTGTTATTATGTACCCCATAGTCCAGTATGATTTTGTTTTCATCCAGCTCAATTTTTTTATGCAGCCGGCATTTCAATCGGGGCAGCTCAACCGCAAAATCCAGCGTTTTTTCGCTTTTATCCAGAGAACACTGCCAGCTCTCTGTCCAGACCTCACCGTGATCGGCAAGCTTTAATCCTTGCAAACTTCCCTCCGGATAAAAACTGGCATCTATGGTGGGAAACATCTCATCAAATCCACTGGCATCATATTGAGAAAAATCAGCTCCATGGGGGGGCTTTTTGAGTTTATCCGTTTCCCGCTGAAAGAGAAATTCTCTTCCCTTTCTGAGGTCCTGCAGTGATACCATCTTGCTGCCATAAACAGGTAAAAATTCGGCCCTCAGTATATCATTCTCTATAACCACAGAACTGAGCCCTTTATACACACTTTCTTTCAGTTTAGTATTCATTTCCACCTCTCCCTCTTTTATTTCTCTTTATTTACTTCTGCAATTCACCCGCTCCCTCGACGATATCGCAGACGTAAATATCTGGATCAATACCGGTCTTTTGACGATAACCGCTGCCCACAAATTCTCTAAATTCTTCAATCACTTCCTTTTTTACCAGGTTAACCGTGCCGCCCCCGAAACCAGCACCGGTCATCCGGGCTCCCATTGTTCCTTCAACCTCCAGAGCCAGCTCCACCATCAGATCCAGCTCTTCACAGCTGACTTCATAAAGATCACGCAGACTTTCATGCGAAAGAGTAATAAGCTTTCCGGCTCTTTTAATCTGTCCTGCTTTCAAAGCCTGCAGACATTCCCGCACACGTTCATTTTCTTCCAGGACATGGCGGCATCTCCGCTCAATAATTTCCGGCAATTTTTCCCGGTGCTCTGCCAGCTCAGCCGGGTTGATATCGCGCAGAGCCTTTACTGGTTTTTCCAGCCAGCGATCAAAATATCTCACGGCCTCCTGACACTGCTGCTGTCTTTTATTGTAAGCCGAGCTGGCCAGATTGTGCTCAACTCCGGTATCGGCCACCACTATTTTAAAATCCTCCCCTGCCGCCGGCAAAAGCTCAAATTCCTCCGTGCGACAATCCAGAAACATGGCCGAGTTTTTACGGCCCAGAGCAGAAATAAACTGATCCATTATACCGCATTTCACCCCTACAAATTCATTCTCAGCCCGCCGGCAGATCCGGGCCAGACTGATTCTGTCTATATCCAGGCGGTTAAGCCGCGAAAACGTTACAGCTGTCGACACCTCCAGAGCTGCCGAAGAACTGAGTCCAGCTCCCACCGGCACATCACCAGCAATAACTGCATCCATACCCTGCAGCCTGTATCCAGCTTCCTGCAGAAAATAAGCGATCCCCTGAATGTAATTTATCCAGTTAACTTCTTCATCATAAGCTATATCATCCAGCTGAAAGCTGGCCTGCTCTGCAAAATTGCAGGAATAAGCCCGCACTTTTTTGTCCGAACGTAATTCTGCGGCTAACACAATTTCCCGGTCTATGGCTACCGGCAGCACAAAACCATCATTATAGTCGGTATGACCGCCGATCAGATTGACCCTGCCCGGAGCCCTAAAATATTTTAGGGCAGAATCAGCCCTGGATTTTTTATCTGCAAATACAGTCTTCATGATATCTGCCAGATTTTCTAATCGGTCGGGCATACTGTCATATCTCCTTTCCTGTTTTGCTCTCGCCGTATCCTTCAGGATTGCTGGAATGCCAGCGCCAGGCAGTTTCGATGATATTTTTGAGATCTTTATATTCTCTCTCCCAGCCCAGCTCTTTTCTGATCTTCTCGGAGCTGGCGATCAGAACAGGAGGATCCCCTGGTCTGCGCTCTGCCGGTTCGGCCTCTATCTCCCGGCCGGTAACCTCTCGAGCTGCCTCAATAACCTCCTTCACGGAAAAGCCATCACCACTGCCCAGGTTGTAAATACTGCTTTCCCCTTCTTCCTCCAGTTTTTCTAAAGCCAGTATGTGGGCCCGGGCCAGATCGCTGACATGAATATAATCTCTGATACAGGTACCATCGCGGGTTTTATAATCAGTGCCGAAAATTTTGAGCTTATCCCGCTGCCTGAGGGCGGTTTTCAATACCAGCGGTATCAGATGTGTTTCCGGATCATGATCTTCTCCAATTCCGGCTTCATAATCGGCACCACAGGCATTGAAATAGCGCAGAGATACAAAACCCAGTCCATAGGCATTATCAAAATCTGCTAAAATTTCCTCATAAAAAAGCTTGCTGCGCCCGTAAGGGCTGGCGGGCTTCGCGGTATCTGATTCTTCAATCGGTATATTATCCGGACTGCCATAAACCGCAGCTGTTGAGGAAAAAACCATTTTCATCACATTGTGTTCGAGCATAATTTCCAGCAGGTTAAGCCCTGCTGTCAGATTGTTCTGATAATACTTCTGAGGGTTTTCCATCGATTCCCCTACCAGACTGTCTGCCGCCAGGTGAATGACAGCTCCGATATCATGGTCAGAAAAAATTTCGTCCAGCTTCTGCCTGTCAGCCAGATCACAGCGGTAAAATTCACCGGCCAGCACCGCCTCCCTGTGGCCTTTCTGGAGATTATCGATAACGACAATATCATAGGGGGTTTTCATCAATTCCCTGACCACATGGGAACCAATATAACCTGCTCCTCCGGTTACCAGCACTTCCATATCAGTTAACCTCCCGGACAGCGGCAAACATCGCTTCGATATTTTCCGGCGGAGTATCGGGCTGTATATTGTGCGCCGGCGAGAAGATATAGCCGCCATCTTCACTCATAATCTCTATAATTTCCTGGCATTTTTCCTTCACTTCTCTGGGTTCTGCCTTTGGCAGCATCTGCTGTACATCGATGGCGCCGTGGAAGGTTATGTCGGAACCATATTCTTGCTTTAGCTTCTCGGGATCCATACCGGCTGCACTGGTCTGCACTGACTGCAGGATGTCCACTCCAATTTCAATCAGGTCACCGATCAGCGGGAAAATAGCTCCACAGGAATGGTGAAAAATGCTGGTTTCACCGCTTTTCTCCCTGATAAAATCGTAAAGCTCACGCTGCCTGGGTTTTATGAATTCGCGGTAGGTTTGGGGAGAGATCATCAAATTGTTCTGCGTGCCCAGATCATCGGCCAGAGCGAATATATGCACATAATCACCGACGGCATCGATATATTTCCGATAAAAATCGGTATATATCTCCAGCAGCTTATCCAGGAGGGCATGGGCAAATTTCTGATTCATCTTCAGATCCAGCATAAAATTTTCATATCCCCGCAGACGCTGAGCCTGTTCAAAGAGGCCTCCAAATATCATATCGGCAATGAGCACATAATCGCTTTCCTGATAAAGCTGGCGAGCTTTTTTCTTTAGCCCTTCGGTGCGGCCTGGATCCGACGGATCGGGCCAGTCAAAGGTTTCCAGATCATCAATATCGGCGTCAGCCAGAGGAAATTCCACAATATCATAGTAGATGCCGGCCTGCTGGCGCACTATACCGAACTCATCGGCAAAGCGCCCATCTTTTATTTCCAGCTCCCAGCCTTCGGGATCTCCCATGGCCAGCCGGGCAAAATCACAGCCATATTCCTGCTTGAGAATCTCCGGGGGTTCGATCAAACCCTGAACTATGTCTATCATCTCCGCTTCAGCGTCAAGTTCTTTATACTCCGCCAGCTGTTCATAGGCGCCGGCTGTCAGCGAAGTTACTATGCTGCCCCCCAGATCAACAGGAACTCTGTCCGGTTCTCTGTGTTCTATTGTCAGCTCAAATCTCTCTCTGGAATTCAATTTCCATTCCCCCAGTTGCTGTATCCAGTTTTTTTCACGGTATCCACCATGGCCCAGAAATTCTCCAGAGGCGTATCCAGCTGCAGATGATGGGTGGGGCCTATGATAAATCCTCCACCTCTGCCCACCGTCTTCAGACGCTTTTTCACCTCGGAGATAACATCTTCCCGCGAACCGAAGGGCAGCGTCTCCTGTTCATCCACAGCCCCCCAAAAGCAGAGCCTGTCGCCGAATTCCTCTTTTAACCGGGCGGGATCCATGCATTTGGGCTGAACCGGGTTAAGCACATCCAGGCCTATATCGATCAAATCGGGTATGATGGGTTTAATATATCCATCTGAATGATAGGCTACTTTGACATCTGGATTTATCTCCTTTACCTCACTGATGATATTGGCCATCTTTCCTCGAAAAAATTTCCGCCACAGCTGAGGAGAGATAAGCATTTTATCCTGAGCTCCCATATCATCTCCCAGCCAGATCATATCAACACCCATACGGGTCAATCTTTTTGCCACCTGCCGGTGGTATTCATAGGGGATATCGAGTATTTTTTCGGCCAGTTCGGGTTTTTCCAGAAAATCCATAAGCAGACGATCAAGCCCCCGCAGAGCCCAGGCTGTCTCGAAGATAGTGGTAACCACACCACCGCAGATATAGTATTTATCCCGAAATTTATTCAGTTTTCTCCGGGCTCCCTGATAGAGATGATCGCGATCAGGATCAGGTGGCTGATAATCATCAACCATCTCATCTGCGGCCAGCGGATGATCGGTCATCTCCGTATAGCGCCCCTGGCCAAAGCGGGTCTCGTATTCGACCGACTGCCAGCCCACACCCCATTCATCGACATAATCGCCTTCCTCCTGATAATAGGAGGTCGCCCAGCCCACAGAGGTCAGCAGCATATCCTGCCCTACCCTTCTCTCCAGCAGGTGATCATCTTCTTCTACTTCCTTTTCTTTCAGATCCATATCCTGTCTTAATCTGTCAGCAAATTCCGGGGTATAGCTGCAAAACAGGGGGCAGCGGTCGGGTTCTTTTTTCTCCAGTGCCATCTCAACTCTTGTCCTGGGCTGCAATATTATCCTCCTCCTGCTTCTATAAATTCCAGATCAGCTATACGGGCAAACTCTTTGAGATGATCCGGCTTCAGAGCCAGAGAAAAACCGGTATGATGGGCGCCCCCGGCCTCTATCCAATCCTTTACGGCCTTTTTGAAATCGGGTCGGGGCCGCCACAGAGTGCGGGCTACGGGCAGCTTTTCCAGCTCTTTTTCAGGATTTACTGCTTCCACTTCATTGACTATGAGGCGAAATCTATTCCCCATATCGATCACGGAAGCATTCAACGCCCTGCCTGTGTCCGAATTGAAGACAGCCCGCACAGGATCCTCCCGACCGCCGATATCCAGAGGATGTATCTCCAGACGAGGTTTAGATTCAGCTATAGTGGGACAGACTTCCAGCATATGAGCTCCCAAAACTTTTTTTCGGCCGGGCTCGAGGTGATAGGTGTACTGCTCCATAAAAGTGCTGCCGCCTTCCAGTCCCTCACCCATGACCTTCATGGCTCTGACCAGAGCTGCTGTCTTCCAGTCTCCCTCGGCTCCAAATCCGTAGCCGTCAGCCATCAGGCGCTGAACGGCCAGTCCGGGCAGCTGTTTGAGGCCGTGCAGATTTTCGAAGGTAGTGGTGAAGGCCTTAAAATCACCTTTTTTTAGAAATTCTCGCAAGCCTGCCTCTATTCTGGCCTGTTCCCGCAGCGATTGATGATATTTACCGCCGGGTTTTAGCTCTTCTGCCAGCTCAAAATCCTGCTGATAACTCTCTATCAGCCGGTCTATCCTATCTTCTGTGATCTCTTCCATGCAGCCGGTCAAATCTCCCAGACCAAAACCTTCAACGGAATAGCCAAAATCCCGTCGGGCAGAAATCTTATCCCCCTCAGTGACCGCCACTCTGCGCATATTATCACCAAAACGGGCTATCCTGGCTTCCTGCATATCCTGCCAGGCTGCTGCCGCCCTGGCCCAGACGCCCAGCTCCTTTTCAACCTCTTCTTCCTGCCAGTGACCCACGATCACCTTATTATCAATATCCAGCCTGGCTGTAATATAACCAAATTCTCTGCCGCCGTGGGCCGACTGATTTATATTCATATAATCCATATCTATCTCGGTCCAGGGTATATCGCGATTGAACTGGGTGTGCAGGTGAACAAAGGGTTTTTCCAGCACCTTGAGCCCTTTCATCCACATCTGGGCCGGAGAGAAAGTGTGCATCCAGATGATAAGTCCGCTGCAGCTTTCATCAGCATTCGCCTCCCGCATCAAAGCTGTGATCTCTTCTGCTTCTGTCAGCACTCCTTTAAACTCCACCGCCTGCGGTATTTCAGGCTTTTCCTGAAAAGAAGAAACAATTTTGCGGGCATTTTCTTCCACTTCCTCCAGGGCCTTTTCCCCGTAAAGATGCTGGCTTCCCGCCACCAGCCACAGTTCATATTCTGAAATTTTCAAGGTTTTAACCTCCCGGGCGATTTTGTATTTCTTTAAATTTGGAACTCTCTCCCTCATTTCCCGCCTGGAAAAAGCAAGGTAATTAAGCCTCCATAACTCCTGGCTAAAAAGGCAGGAATTATGGAGGCCGTAAAGTTAATTATATCCGACCGGTCCCTTCGTGTGCATCTTTAGATACTATATTATCTAATTCCTTCCTCTACCAGGGGAGCCAGAACATCTACGTTATCTTCATGCACAAGACCTGAACCGGTATCGATGTGAAGGCCTGAAAATTCATAATTTTCGGAGATATAAATCTGCATAATGGGCAGAAAACCCTGCAGGAATGGCTGCTGATCGTGAACCAGCTGGACATAGCCCTCCTGAATTGCATCCAGTGTAGCCGTTGAGAGATCAAAGCCGGCGCCATAAATCTCGCCGGGTTCTTTGCCGGCAGCTTCAAAATAGGTGTCCATTGTGGAAGTGAGAGCACCATGATCGGTGATAACCAGATCAGTATCGGGATTTTCGGCCAGATAACCGGAAATTACAGGGATGCCAGCGGAGGCATCGGCATCGACCTCAGAAGAAATCTCCATATAATCCACTTCAACGCCGGCTTCTTCTACAGCATCAACTGCTCCCTGTGTTCTCTGGCCTCGTTCGGGCTGAGCTTTGAGGCCCCAGATAAAGGCGCTGTCGCCTTCACCCAGCTCGGCTCTTTCTACAGCTGCCTCACCCAGCATATAACCCGAATCATAGAGGTCCTGACCGGCGTAGCCAAAACCTTCGTCCACGTATCTCTCCTCCAGGGCGGGCAGTGTAGTATTCTGGCTGGTGACTGTTATACCCTGCTCCTTGGCATTTTCCACGTGGGGTTCTAAAGCATCATCACCGGGATGACCCATAATGGCTATACCGTCGGGATTGGCAGCCACAGCTTCCTGAAATTGAGTCACCATCTGTTCCGGACTCCAGTCCGACCAGCGATATCTTACGTCGACTCTATCGCCCAGCACTTCGTCAGCATAGTCCGCACCATTATATACTATCGTCGAAAATGGTCCTCCTTCAGGTCCGCCCGGGAAAAAGTAAATAACCAGAGGATCTTCTTCTGCCATGGCCGGAACAGTAAAGACAAGTCCGATCACCAGCATCAAAGCCAGAGATAAGGAAACTTTCTTTAGCATAAAATCTCCTCCTTGTTGGGAAGATTTTTAAAATAATCTCTGCTCCAGTGTCCATTCAATTATTTAATCCAATGAACTGCCGGCAGGACAGGAGCTAGACGTTTTATCCAAAGTCAAAAATCAGGCTGTTAACAAATTTTATCTCCCGTCAGGACTTTTAACCACCTCCCTTATACTGACATCGGGGTTTATTTCTCAATGCCGGATAACTTAATTACCAGGCTGCCCTATATCAAGTTGCCCCAATTTTGCGCAGATAGGTGTGTATGGAAACAGAAACAACAATTATAAAACCGTATATTAGCTGGGTCCAAAAGCCAGCCAGACCTGCTGCTACAATACCCGCTTCCAGAGAACCGATAAGAAAAGCAGCCAGAAAAGTTCCAAAGATAGTACCCTGGCCCCCTTTCATGGAAGTTCCTCCTACAAACACAGTGGCGAAAGCTGTCATAAAGTAACCTTCACCCTGAGTAGGCCACCACGTTCGCAGTCGAAAAACATCCATAACACCTGATAAAGCGGCCAGCATGGCCATAATTATAAATACCGCGATTTTTGTTTTTGTCACACTAATACCCATAAGCTCGGCTGTATGGGCATTATCTCCTGTGAATAGTACATTATCCCCAAATTGATGTCTATAAAGAATGAAGCCGAGAAAAATTGAAAGAATTAAAAACCAGACGGTCTGCATAGGAATAAATAAAATCGTTCCGGTAAATAGCGGATAAAGAGAATGTTCAGAAATTCCGGTCATGACTATTGAAGAACCATCAGTTAGCAGGGTAACCGCTCCCCGCAGAAAAAACATCATACCCAGCGAAGCCACTATTGAGGGCATGCCCACTTTGGTAATGAGAATGCCGTTGGTCAAACCCACTATAAAACCGCCGGCCAGGGCTGCCAGAACCCCCAGTATGATGCTGTTGGTGGCCGAAAAAGCCAGACCGAAGAAAAGACCACCTACTGCCATAGTTGAGGGGAAGGTAAGATTTATCTCTCCGATTGCCAGCACAAAGGTCAGCCCTAAAGCTAAAAGCCCCACGAATGGCACTGTGGTCATAAATGTAAAATATATATCAGGACTGAGAAATGTATCGGGGCTGGTTATGATAAACAATAACCAGACCAGAAATGTAATGACTACCAGACCCAGTTCCAGACGATATTTTCTCATCCAGGCTTTCCTGTCTTCGGTAAAAATTTTATTCTACCCCCATTTTCAGCTTAATTCTCTTTCGGTTGCCATAATCAATTCTTCATTTAATTCTTCCAGGCTGCATTCATCTTTGTGATACACGCCAACTTTCTCGCCTCTGTCCAGAGCAACAAATCTATCTGAGACCGGATAAACATTGGCAATATTATGGGAGATATATACACAGGATTTGCCGCTTTCTTTTACCTTCTCAATAAAATTCAGCACTTTCTCTACTTCTTTTAAAGAAAGCGCCATGGTCGGCTCATCCAGTATGACAAGATCCGCTTCAAAATACATGGCTCTGCCTATGGCTATCCCCTGACGCTCCCCTCCAGAAAGTGAAGAAACTTTTGCATCGGGCCGGGCTCCTTCGCCGGTAAGCCCCATGATCTCCCTCATTATCCGGCGGGTTTCTTCTTTCGTTTTCTTTACGTCGATGAAACCAAAACGATTTTTGATATGGCGGCCTATGAAAATATTGCGCCAGATTGGCTGCTTTTCACCCAGAGCTTTTTCCTGATAAACAGTCTCTATCCCCAGTTCCCTGGCTTTATTGACAGAATAACTGCTGGTATCTATTTTATCTCCTTTTATACGTACCTCTCCTTTTGTAGGGGGCATAACTCCACTCAAAATTTTAATGAGTGTAGATTTGCCCGCCCCATTATCGCCAAGCAGCCCAACCACTTCGTTCTCGCCCACCTCCAGGTCAACTCCTCTGAGAGCTGTTACTTCTCCAAATTTCTTATGGATATTTTTCATTTCAACTAAACTGATTTTCATTACCTCCCGGCTGACATTATATTATTATCATTGTATTGTTGGTTTATTACAGGCAATTTCCTCCATAAATGTCTCCGGCCTGCGAAATAATTCTTCTATCACCAAAACCCCCGCCCCCACGGCCCCACAATCTTCTCCCAGCTGAACCTTTTTTATCTCCGGGGCAGAATTCATTGTCTTTCGAGCCACTGTTTCATGCAGTGGTGCAAAAATATATGGGCCTGCTCTGCTCACCCCCCCTCCTATTAATATTAATTCTGGATCGAATATATTTATGAGATTGGCTATGCCCATACCCAGATAATTGCCGGCCTTTTTCAATATTCTCCGGGCCAGCTCATCATCTTTTCGGGCTGCGGCAGAGATCATTTCACCGCTGATTTCGCTCAATTCGCCCTCTGTCATCTCTATGATTTTACTGGACATACCTCTCTTTATTTCGCGACGAATCCTTTTGACAAGAGCAGGACCGGAAGCAAGCGTTTCCAGACAACCATAATCCCCGCAGCTGCAGAGCTGCCCGTCCTTTTCTACATTTGTATGGCCAAATTCACCTGCCAGAGAATTATGACCGCGATAGAGCTCACCCTCAATTATTATCCCCGATCCTATCCCATAACCGGCATTAATACAGATCAAATTATCGACATTTTGACCGTGCCCAAACCAGTATTCTCCCAGGGCCATAACTCTCACATCATTGTCTATAATAGTTTTCATCCGAAATTTTTCAGTCAGCTTTTTTTTGAAATTGATATTTCTCCAGCCAAAATTAGGGGCGAAAATCGAGAGTCCCTCATCCCTGTCCACCAGCCCGTGAACACCCACGCCGATACCCAGTATATTCTCCAGTTCCTGTCTTCTCTCCTTTTCAGAATAAGTAGAAAGAAGTTTTTCAATAGATTTTTCGATCACTTCAGGGCTAATTTCAACTTCTCTTTTAGCCTCTTTATATTCTATCGGCAAAACAATTTTGTGAAGTACTTCCCCTGCCAGGTTTATCAGCACAGCTATGACTTCTGTCGCCCCCACATCAACTCCTATAACTCTGTAGGTTGATTCATCTATACCCAGTTTCACCGGGCGTCTGCCGCCCCGTGATTTACCCAGATCAATCTCCCGCACAAGATTGAATTTTTCCAATTTTTTGACCAAACGGGTGATTGTTGAAGGATTGAGGTCTATCTCTTCGGCCAGTTCGATCCTGGAAATTGAATCATGAATCTTAATCGACTGCAATATTCGTGATTGATTAATTTCCTTGACCGATCGTTCATCATCGTTTTTTTGAGATAGCATATGGATTCATCTCCTCAATCTTTGACCTGCTGCGATGAATTAATATAATTATCACTTATTTTTTTAAGAAAAAAATTGCAGCCAGTATTCAGAATTCAACTAATTATTTCACCGTTTTAAGCAGCTAACACTGATTAGCCGGACTACTTTTTTGCTTTTTAAAATTATCTCATTATAATTATTATATATTAATTTTTTAAGTCCTGCATAAATATCAAATTTTCTAAATTTTAGTTATAATACTTTTTCCCCTCCTCTTCTAATTTTCCCGCCGGCAGCGATTCAGTCAACAAATACATTTTCTAAATAGGATCTTCCTGTCTTAAGTTGGTAAAACAGGTGTGTTAAAAGCCTCATTTAGTTGTACTGTAAGATATAAAGCTGCGTTCACAATGAAATTTTTCCTCGAATTACGTTTAGTTTTCGGCCAAAAAATTGCGCTCCCTTCGCGAGAGCTCATCCCTGAGCTCACGCTCAGCCCGGCACATCCTGAGCCGGGGACACTATTTTTTGGCCATGGACTTTATCCGGATTTTGAAAAATTTCGAGTATCACTTTGCTTTATATCTTCCAGCAATTATTATCATGATAGCGATCTTATATAATATCTATCAACCGATAACAAGAAGATCCTCTATTTATTCTTCTCTTATATTTTTATATTATTCAGGCAAAACCTCCGCCACTTCCGGCGGCTTTAGCAGGTTAAATGCCGGCTTTTCTAACTTCTGCGCTGCGCCCAGCATTAAATGAAGCAGAGCTATACCGCAGTCCAGAAAGGGAGAGACTCCGTGCCTGTCCTGCTGACTTTCGGACAGAAGTTTAATTTTTTCCGCATCGGGATCGACCTGAAAACGCCAGGGCTGCTTATTGGCGGCTGAAGGAGCCAGCCGGGCTGCTCTCAGGGCTGTCTTTATCCAGTCCGGATACTTCTCCGGCTGATAGTTTTCCACCAGCTCCTCCAGGGGTTTGCGGCTGCGGCTGCCGACAATTTTTTTGGCCAGCCTCTCGGTCAGCGTAAGCCCATCTTTGGCCTTCCCCAGGGGAGTTATGGCCAGAACCTCTTCTTTTGCCTCAAGCTCAAGCTCTTTTCTGATCTCCCCCCTGGACAACATTCCACCCACCCAGCAGGTATCCCAGCCCCGGACGGCAGCAGCCAGAATCAGCGCCTCACCCAGAACGCCCGCCTCCACGTTGGCCCTGAACTCATTTTTCTCTTCTTTTGCTATAAGGGTGGCAAAGCTGGCCGCACCGGTGACCAGGCCGTAAGAACCTATAATAGTCTTAACTGCCCTATTAAAACCTTCCCGCCGCAGCACAATCCGGGTCAAATCCAGCCGGCTTTCCAGAGAAGAGATATCCCCCTGCAAAGCAGAAAGCTCCTCACTCTCTAAAGGTATGTCATGATATTTGCGCCGGGAATGCCTCTTTTCTATGACTTCATAAAGATTCTGATCCGCCAGTTCCCGCGACAGAACAAAATTTTTAATTTCATCCATAATTTTTCAACTCCCCGCATAATTTTTCTCGTCTATTATTCTCGCTCCCGCTGCCTTTTTCAACATATTACACCACTCAGGATATAATGACAAATCCCCGGCTGCTGTACCAGAGTACCAGAGGGAATAATGAGATTTTTTTGCCCGGTATACCGGAGCAATAGGAGGGGGTCGGTAGGTTGAGATCTCAACCTACCGACCCCCTCCGCTTCTCCGCAACTCAAAAATCCTTGAGCATTTGAATTTATCGGTCTTTTTCGGTATGATTAACTCACAAAGCTTATTAATTTCAGGTCGATAGAAGCTGTCATATAGCTGCTGAAAATGCAATGGAGGGCGTACGATGACAGTAACTGTAGAATCTATTTTGAGAGATAAAATTATGAAAAATAGTAAATTAAAAGCCGGCGAAGGCGGCCTGCAAAAACAGGTTACCTGGATACACATCGGTGAGATCGTGGATATGGGAAAATGGCTGGATGGTGGCGAGTTTCTGCTCACCTGTATTCATGGTCCCGGCGATGATAAAGAAAAACAGCTGGAATTTTTGCGCGGTATTGCAAAAGCTGGAGGCTCAGCCGTGGGTATAGAGGCCGGATATTATTTTGATACAATGCCGGATTATCTCATAAAAGAAGCCAATAAAGTTAATCTCCCCCTGATAGAAATACCACCGGGCAGGCCCTTTGTAGAGATAACTCAGGCCCTTTTGCCAAAAATTACTGAAGCTCTGGAAAAGAGAAGCCAGCAGAGCTGGGATGAAGAGATAACTTCGCTCAAGGAGACAATAGAAACCGGATTATACCATAAACTTATCAATCAGAAGTTCGATGATGCTCTTGAGATAATAGATGACATCTGCTTTTATCTGTCCGATATGCGCCAAAACTCCCGGGGAATTCGTTTTTATCTGCTGCAGACTCTGCAGACTATTTTTTCTGCCTCACTGGAGCTGAAAGCGGATATTATAAGAGTTTACCGCAACTATCTGGTTCTCTACAACAATTTAAAGCTCATCTCTTCACCGCAAAAATATCTCGATTTTGCCGCCATCGCTCTTAAGGATATGATCTCTCTGGTCAGGCTTTCCACCGAGGGTGAATACAACACCCATATCTATCAGGCTTTTAAATATATCTTCGAAAATTATCGGGATCAAAATCTCAAAATTTCTCAGGTGGCCAGCGAGATCGGCGTCAGTTCTCCCCACCTCAACTATCTCTTCCGCACCGAAGTGAAAATGCCGCCCAAACAGGTTTTGACAAACATAAGAATTGAAGCTGCCAAACACTTTCTTTATCATACGAATATGGCATTAAATAGGGTGGCAGCCCGTACCGGTTTCAGCGATGCCAGTTATTTCAGCCGGGTCTTTAAAAAAGAAGTGGGCCTGCCCCCCAGCGAATACAGAAAATTGATGGAATGAGGGGCAGACCGCTTTTTTCTAAGCTAATTTTCCCCTGTATCTCTCAAATGATCACCGCCGTATGATTACCGAAAATTTCGAATTCTCCTGGGTTTTATTGCGCCTGCTGACCGGTTATTATCTCTTCTTCACCTGGGCGCATTTCATCGACTTTTTCACTGCGCACACCGTATTTTTTACCGGTAATAAAGAGGAGAAAAGCCCAGCCCAGCATAAGAACAGCACCGGTGCTCAGCACATACCCCTGGGCTGCAAGTATCGGTGTGAAAGCAACTATGCCCAGTTCGATTATGGAGATAAACACATAGGCCATTCCGTAATCCTCCAGGGTACCGCTGGAAAATTCCGGGTCGACAACTCTCAGCAGAGTGACTCCCATGGCAACTACACCTGTAGTCCAGCCAAAACAAAATATGGAACGTTCAAACCAGAAATTCTGAAACAGCTTTCTGCCGGCAAAAGTCAAAAATAGTATATTGTACAGGATACCTATTACGATCATTATGATAAGCGGAGTTACATACTGCATGACTATCGATATATCTATCGAAGCCACACCGAAGGCCACCAGATAATCGGTCGAAGAGCTTCCTATTCTTTTGATAACTCTTCTATCTACATAGTCACCCAGCCCCACGAAATTGAGACTGAAATGCAGTATAACGCCGGCCAGCATGGAAAGAGCCATCATGGGTAAATCCACTTCAAAGGGCAGTGCTGAAAAGGCATGAAAACCATAATAGCCCCCGGCAGTAGCTATCAGCACCAGCAGAACATGCCAGGTCAGAGGGTCTATTGACATGGGGTTTACGGTCTCATCTCCCATGGAATTGCGCTTATTTTCAGGCACAAGACCTGTACGCATACTGTCAGGCAGCTCCTCCATCGTTGATACAAATCTGGTAGCATTCATTCTGGTGGCGATATTTATAATCAAAAGACCGAAAAGAACTGCTGAGACAAGACCGATGGTAGCGAAGGTTTGTCCTATCGGCACCGCACCTTCCCAGTCAAGAAGTGTTTCCAGGCTGCCGCCTATAGCTGCGGCATATCCGTGCCCTCCTACAAATCCTGCTGGCTGCAGCAGAGGAAAAGCATCGGGGGTGGCCGGAAAAAACCTCCTGATCAGAAACCCACCAAGCAGCAGAGCTGTACCAAACCCTCCCACCTCTGCCGCCAGATTTAATGTAAAGGTGTCGCCGACCTTATCAACCATGCCGCCGAAGGATTTGATTTTTTCTCTCCCTATGAAGAGGGTAGCAAAAAGAACCACAACCAAAAGGTAGGGATATTCAGCCAGATAATCGCTGAATGGCAGGACATCAAGAAATTGATGTCCCAAAAACAACCCTATAAATCCTGCTATAAGCGAGGAAGGCATATAAAGCTTTTGAATTATTTTGACTTTGCCGCGCAGGTACTGTGCTACAAGAAGGAGCAGTGACATCAAAGCAAAATCCATCACCAGGTCATAAGGTCCAAAAGACATTTTAGTTATAGTCCCCCCTTTTTTCGAAAATTCCCGACAGCAATTTTATTTGAAAACCTCCTCATCTACAAATGATTCCTGCTCCTGGTCCAGTATTTCGCGGGCGATGTTTTTAGCTCTTTCTCTGGCATCCGGCGAGCCCCTCTCCCCCCAGTCTTCCCAGTCGCTATTTTCGTGGAGGGCATCGTCGAAGAATTCCGTACGCATAAACTCAAGAGTGCTATCACAGGTCAGGAAATTCCCTCCCGGGCCAACCTCTTTTATCTCATCAAAGGCCATTCTTTCTTCGCTGAACTCCAGACCTCTCAGCACCCTGTCGGCGATGCCCAAAATTTGATCATCGATTACATACTGTTCATAGGCAACACACATACCCGAATCCAGAAGACCGGCTGCATCGTGGATATAATTGGCACCGGCCAGAGCTGAAAGCATCACAGTGGACATTTTTTCATATCCGGCCTGGATATCAGGGATTTTGGCATCCGACACTCCAGCGGTATTGTATATGGGCAGATCATAATACTGGGCCAGATCAGCACAGGCTGCGTTCATCATCCCCATCTCTATCGAGCCGAATCTGAAATCCGAGGTCTTCATATCCATAGTCGTCGGCACCACCGAATAAAGCGTTTTGGCGCCTTTTCTGATGACCTGACTGAATGCAACTGTAAAAAGCGCTTCAGCATTGGTCTGCACTATCGTGCCCGGCAGGGTTATGGGACTGGTCGCTCCGGCTATCGGTGCCGGCGGCCCCAGAACAGGCACTCCCTTCTCTACCGCATAGCGGAAATATTCAGTATAGTCCTTCTCCATCGAGAGCGGACTCATTATATTGGCTATAAAAGAGATAATTGGTTTCTCTCTCAGTTCCTCTTCTGAACCGGCGATCTTAATTGCGGCATCGATTACCTTCTCGATTCCCTCCCGGGTATAAACTCCCCCCATCACATGTTTGGTGGTGTTTTTAAGAGCATTGAAAAATCGGGCCTCATCGGCTCCCTCTTTTCCCGCATCATTGGGGAATACCGGAACGATAAAGAAATCGATGTTGTCAAGATTCTGCACCAGCCAGGCGGTATTGGCCACATCTCCAGTTACCGCTTCCCGTTTTTCGCCAGTATCGATATCTATGACATTGACCGCTGTGCCGCCCGTTCCAATATGGACTTTGGTCCCGCCTAGTTCAATATTGTGCTCTTCCCGGCGTCCATAGAGCGTAACCTGAGAAGGGGCAGTCTCGATGGAATTTTCCACCATCTCCGCCGGCAGTCTGACCAATTTTTCTTCATAATCCACATCGGCTCCTTCCTTTTCAAATAAACCTAAAGCCTTTTCGTTCTCAACTTTGACTCCGACCTCTGCCAGTACTCTCAGTGATTTTTCATGTACCTTCTCTATCTGCTCGTCCGAAAGAAAACTGAGCTGTCCGCCTTTGTGAGCCATAATTACCCTCCTCTATCTTTTCTTTTGGTCCGAATTTCATCCCGAACGCGGTTAAATCTGAGAGTCAGTTCTTCCAGCTTTCCTCTTTCAGCACCATATCTCTCCGCCTTCTTGATGAGCTTTTTGGCCTTTTTAAGATCTTCTCGATCAAGTCTGGTGTGAGCTCTATTCACAAGGACCTGGCCATCAGCTCTACGACGCAGCTTTACATACAGAATAAATCCTGCAATAATCAGGACTAAAGCGCCGGCCCACTCCATACCACCACCTCCAATTATTGCCTGATAATCTTATCGTTAAGAGCTGCCAGTTCTTTCATCTCCTTATCGCTCATGGCCGGCTTATGCGATGAAAGTACATCTCTGGCCATCTCATTGGCCCGCTCACAGGTCTTTTTACTGCCGGCTTCTTCCCATTTTTCCCGCGGACTGCGGTCACTCACCTCCGGCTGAAAGAACTCGGTCTTCATATAACGGTAGGTATGCTCATCGGTGAGAAATTCTCCGCCCGGACCTATCCTCTCTATGGTATCAAAAGCCAGAGTATCTTCGTTAACCTCAATACCCCTGATAGCTCTTTTGGCCATACCTATGATCTCATTGTCGACGACATATTTCTCGTAGGAAACAGTCTGGCACATCTCCAAAAGCCCGGCAGCGTCGTGAATGAAATTGGCTCCGGCCATACCGGTTATCAGATTGGTCATAGCCGATTCGTAACCCGCCTGTATATCCGGCACCTTGGCATCGCTCATGCCGGCGGTGGAATAAAGAGGCAGCTTTAGCCTCTGGGCCAGCTGGGCCAGCCCGGCGTGCATGAGTCCCATCTCTATCTCGCCTGTAATATAAAGAGCCTGCTTCATATCCAGAGCCGAGGCCGTTGAGGCAAAAAGCACCGGTGTGCCGGGATTAATCTGCTGGGCCAGGACTACACCGGCCAATGATTCAGCTGCCATCAGGGCAATATTTCCGGCTATAGTCATCGGCCCTGTAGCACCCGAGAGAGGCTCGGCCGGAATGGCCAGAGGCAGTCCTTCTCCGGCTATCTTGATGAGAAAATCGGTATAGGTTTCATCCATGACCAGAGGGGACATCACACAGGTAATAAAAGAGATAAAAGGCTTTTTTTGCAGTTTATCGCGGCCGCCGGCCATCTCGCTCGCCAGCTCTATTACTTCATCTATACCCTCGGTGGAATAGATCCCCCCCATAATATGTTTTTTCGTGTTCTTAAGCGAGTGATAAAACCTGTTTATATCGACATTTTTATCCTCGCATTCATCGGGATAGACGGGAATTACCAGAAAATCTATATTATCCAGATAATCGACAAGCAGTGATATATTCGCCACATCATCTATGTTGATCTTGCGCTTCTCTCCACTTTCCAGATCCAGCACATTGAGCACCGTTCCTCCCGTGCCAAAATACACCCTGTTTTCACCGACCTGAAGATGATGTCTTTCCTCTCTCCCCCAGAGAGTGACATTGCTGGGAGTGGATTCCAGCGCTTCATCTATCATACCGGCAGGAAGCCGCACCCTTTTGGTTTCATCGTCCACTTCAGCACCGCTGTCGGCAAAAATTTGACGCGCTTTTTTGCTGTTAATCTCCATACCGATCTCTGTTAAAAGTCTGTAGACAGCATCCACGATCTGATCCAGATCCTTTTCCCCCAGAGGCTTATAATCCTTTCCCCTTAATTCATTTATCTCCATGCCATCCAGAACTTTTTCATGAGTAATATTCTCATCCCCCTCGGCAAAATTTTATTTTTTGCAGCAAAAACAGCCCATCATCCGTCAGCCGGGTTCCCGATCTCGAACCTATATACAACTTTATCACAGTTTTTGCAGATACTTAATATAGAAAACAGTTAAAAATTTTTAATTTTTAATTATAATATCCCTCCGCCCCCTTTATTATTCCAAAAAAATTAAAAACCCCCGGTGAAAAATCCACCAGAGGCTTATAATAAGGTTCCGATTATGCTTTACCCTTTTAGCCAAACAATTCAGGTTCTTCCTGTTATCAGTTGATAGATATCGTATAAGATCACGATCATGATAATAATGGCTGGAAGCTATAAAGCGAAGTGATACTGGAAATTTTTCAAAGTTCGGGTCAGTTCCCTGGCCAAAAAATAGTGTCCCGGCTCAGGATGGGCCGGGCTGAGCGCGAGCTCAGGGACGAGCTCTCGCGAAGGAAGCACAATTTTTTGGCCGAAAACTAAACTGAAGCCGGGGAAAAATTTCATCGTGAACAGAGCTTTATATCTTCCAGTGCAACTAAATAAGTCTTTTTGACACAACTATTTACCAGCTTAAGACAGGAATAATCAAAATTGTCAGTTAAAATTGACATAACTGTACCTGATGGGATAAATTATTCCGGAAAATATAAAAGCCCCCGGTGAAAAAATCCAGCAGAGGCTTTCCACCAGAGGCTTATAAAACGATTACGACAGGTAATATATTTTTTGTATTCAGCAGGAAAACAATTGAATCATCAAACCAGCTGACTCAACTCATTCAACCGTCACACTTTTAGCCAGATTGCGCGGTTTATCGATAGAGCAATCCAGCTCTTTAGCGGCATAATAGGCGGTAAGCTGCAGAGGAATAACCGCTATAACCCCGGCCCAGAGCTCGTTGCTCACCGGAAGCTTTATCAGCTCATAAAATTCATCTTCCGCTCTTTCCTCCATAAGCTGGCTTGAAGCCACGGCAATAACTCTGCCCCCGCGGGCTTTAACCTCTTCTACATTGCTCAAAGTCTTGCGGGCCAGCTTCCCGCGGGTCATGAGGGCAAAAACGGGCACTCCTTCCTCCACCAGGGCAAGAGTGCCATGTTTTAACTCACCGGCCGGATAGGATTCAGCGTGAATGTAGGATATCTCCTTGAGCTTGAGCGCTCCCTCTAAAGCCAGGCTGTAATCCAGATTGCGCCCGATGAAAAAGATGCTGTCATAATCTACTATCGTCTCAGCCAGCTTTTGACACTGCGGTTCGGTGCGGTGCAGGGTCGATTCTATCCTATCGGGCAGCTTCAGGATTTCCCGGCGGTAATCGGAAAGCTCGGATTGAGAAAGCGTCCCCCGCAGCTCTGCCAGCTTCAATCCCAGCAGATAAAATCCCAGCAGCATGGCCAGATAGGCCTTGGTGGAGGCCACCGCAATCTCCGGCCCGGCCATGATATCGACCACAGCATCGGACTGGCGGGCTATACTGCTGCTGGCGGTGTTGGTCAGGGCCAAAATTTTGGCTCCCTTTTTTTGAGCTACCTCCAGAGCCGCCAGCGTATCAGCGGTCTCACCGGATTGGCTTACCACAATCACCAGCGTATCTTCATCTATGAAATTCTGCTTGTATCTGAGTTCTGAAGCTATCTCCACATCGACCGGCAGCCGGGCCAGCTCCTCTATGATATGCCTGCCCACCTGCCCGGAATAATAGGCGGTACCGCAGGCAGTTATCATGACTTTTTCAAAATCTTCCTGCCAGATCTCCTCCAGCTCCGGCATTTTCACCTCTTCCTGTTTTAGACGGTCACTCAAAAAGCGGCGGGCCACCGTGGGCTGCTCGTGAATCTCCTTGAGCATAAAATGCTCATAACCCTGTTTTTCCACCATCTCGGCATCCCAGTCCGCATGGAAATATCTTTCCTCCACTGCCTGACCGTTACCGGGATAGATATCTATCTCATCCTCATCTATCACGGCCATATCGCCATCTTCCAGCACATAAAAATCTTTGGTATACTCCAGCAAAGCCGGTATATCGGAGGCTAAAAAATTGGCATCTTCTCCTTCCCCAATGACCAGGGGGCTGGCCTGGCGCAGAACATAAATACCGCCGGAATCCTCGCGATCCACCACAGCCAGGGCATAGGAGCCTTCTATCTTTTCCCGCATAGAACGCATAGCCTGCAGCACATCGCTTTCATGCTCCTCTTCCAGCAGATGAGCTAAAACTTCCGTATCCGTCTCCGAGTCGAATTTATGTCCTCTCTCGAGCAGATCCTGCTTGAGCTTTTGATAATTTTCGATAATGCCGTTATGCACCAGAGCAAAACGGTCCTCACAGCCCTGATGGGGATGAGCATTGCAATCAGCCGGCACCCCGTGGGTTGCCCAGCGGGTATGGCCGATACCTATTTCCCCGGCGGTATTGTCAGTCTCCATGCAGTCCTCCAGCTCATCCAGACTGCCCTTGCATTTGATGACATTGACACATTCATCCCCTAAAGTCGCTATCCCGGCTGAATCATAGCCGCGGTATTCCAGCCGCTTGAGTCCAGCCAGCAGAAACTCATCTGCCTGCTCCTTCCCGGCATAGCCTACAATTCCACACATATTAGATTTTACCTCCAGTTTATATATGAATTCAGTTATTTTTTAATTGAATCAATCTCATCTGCGCTCAATTATTTATCCCGGATCGATCTTGATAATAGATCAGTTTTGACAAACCTGTGCATTTACATTATGCATAACATACATAACCCTGCCCTCTCCTCTGTGCCCGCAGTTACCTGCAGGTTTTTAGGATAAAAGCTGAGGACCGGGTCGGCCCGGGAGCATCCGCCGACAATTTCGATGAACTCCCTCCTCGTCCTCCTGGCCGTAAAAACCAGGAGCGGGCGCTGTAATTGAAAATCGACCGACTTTTTATCACCTCCAGTTACTGGATTCTTTTCCGCATTCGTTTTTGCTGCAGATCGTCGGGCTGATAACTTTCCACTATATTCGCCAGTTCCTGCACCAGCCCGGCAGCATCCTGTTTTTCCAGTCCGATCTCCAGCCGGTTTATCATCTCATTAAGCTCCAGCCCGCATTCATCCTCCAGGTCGCTGATGTATATGCGCTCATGCTCGGTGACCTGGCTGCTCTCGATATCACTCATCAATTCCTCGAAAAGCTTTTCTCCCGGCCTTAAACCGGTAATCTCTATCTCAATATCCTCCCCCGGCTTATACCCGGAGAGGCTGATGAGATCACGGGCCAGATCGATGATCTTCACCGGCTCGCCCATATCCAGAATGAAGACCTCTCCGCCTTCACCCTGAGAACCGGCCTGAATTACCAGCTGGGCCGCTTCGGGAATGGTCATGAAATAGCGCTTAACTTCCCGGTGGGTGACCGTAACCGGGCCGCCACTGGCTATCTGTTCTTTAAAAATGGGCACCACACTGCCGCAGCTGCCCAGCACATTGCCAAAACGCACCGCCATAAACCGGGTGTCGGACCGGCAGTCCATATCCTGGATCACCATCTCGGCCGCCCGCTTGCTGGCCCCCATGATATTGGTGGGGTTCACAGCTTTATCGGTGGAGATCTGGACGAATCTATCGACCCCGTATTTATCGGCCAGCCGGGCGGTGTTGTAGGTGCCCAGCACATTATTCTTCACCGCTTCCCCGGGATTTATCTCCATCAGGGGAACATGCTTGTGGGCGGCAGCGTGAAATACCACCCGGGGACGGTGCCGGCGAAACACATTCTCCAGACGCTTTTCGTCCTGCACATTGGCCACCACCGGCCTGACCTTAAGCCCGGGAAATTTATTCCTGAGCTCCCGCAGCAGCAGGTAGGTGGAATTTTCATAGATATCCAGCACCAAAAGCTCTGAGGGGTTGAACTCGGCCACCTGCCGGCAGAGCTCAGAACCGATAGAACCCCCGCCGCCGGTAACCATAACCTTATGGCCTTCCAGATAGGAAGAGATATTTTCTGTATGCAGCTGCACCGGATCCCGGCGCAGAAGGTCCTCTACCCGCACCTCGCGCAGCTCATCTATGCTGACATCGCCGTTTATGAGCTCATAGACTCCCGGCACGGTTTTGACCTTGACCCCCTCATGCCGGCTGGCCAGGTTGAAAATCTCTTTAACCTCGCTGCCCGGAGCGGAGGGGATGGCGATGATAACTTCTTCGACCTCATGCTCCTCAATGAGCCGGGGCAGATCCTCCCGGCCGCCTTTTACCTCAATTCCATGCAGTTTGCGGCCCTGTTTGGCCGGGTCATCATCGACCAAAGCCACCACATCTCTGGCGAATTCAGGATGTTTTTTCATCTCGCGGATGATCATCTCTCCGGCATCGCCGGCTCCCACTATCAGCACCGAAGTCCGATCCTTTTCTGCGGCACTGCGGGTAGATTTTTGCTCCAGATAATCGCTTAAAAGTCTCAGGCTGAGGCGCAGCCCTCCCAGTCCAAAAATCAATAATACAGTATTGAGCAGGGGAATGCTGCGCGGCAGCGGCTGCTGCCAGAAAAAGTTGTAGGCGGTAAAAAGAAGGTTGATAATAACGCCGGTTTTGATGACGGAAATAAGCTCGCCGATGCTGGCATACTCCCACAGACGATTGTAAAGACGGGAGAGGTTGAATATGATCACACCGATGACTGTAATCACCGGTATATACGAAAGTTCAAAATAATTCAGCCAGCCGCCCTCAAAACGCAGATAATAACTCAGAGCCAGACAGATATTGAGCAGCAGCAGATCTGCCGCCGCCATAAAGGGCCGGCGATATATTTTTTTGATTATCTCCAGCATAATAATTACACCCGCTTTTTATCGGCGTCGCTTTTGCTGACATCACCCGGACTCAAAAAATGACAATATTTACGTTTACATATTCTGTATCATATATTCTGTCCTCGCCGGAAAACTCCTTCTTAAACAGCGTTTATACCTTCAACGGAGACGATTGTACCGCTTTTGAGGAGAAATACCCTTTTGAAAAACAGATGGTTTTAATTTCTCCCAGATTATTACCTATACCTTTTTCAATCTTTTCTAGTTTATAAATCAAATCTTCATGACTCGCATTTTCCAGATTTATTTCAAAATTCTTTTCATAGCCAAAATACTTCAGGCTATTATTAAAAGCTGAAAAAAGTAATTTCCTCCCCGGGCATTTTTCTTCAAAACTCTCTAATAACTTTTCATCAGACCAAACTTCAATTTTGTTTTCCTCAATCAATGAATCTAAAAAAGTTATTGCTTTAGGTGGCCAATTTATTTCCTCATAAACTGACTCATGTAAATATATGATATCAAATAAATCTAATATATCACGGAATAAACTTTTTTCTATTTTAATTGTCTTTATTATTATATCAGCATCCAAACAGGCTGCAGTATTCTTAAGCTCAGTCATTTTCCTCAAACTTTTCTATAAATTCCTTATCTTTATTTATTCGCCTTAATGGTAAAAGTTCCAGGTTTTCATTTTCATGTATCAATGGTCTGAGACAACCCAGTTTAACTTCCCTGGTCCTCTGCTGCCATCTATCAGCAATTTGATGCAAGTTAATGAGTTTAAGTATTCCTTTTTCGGGATCTCTATCAGGTATTTCCAATAATTTCTCTGCTTTTTCCCTGTTTATAAATTCAATCTCATATAATCTTAATACAATTGTTTTATAAGGTACAGCAAAAGTATCCATCAATTTAATTAATTCTAGTTTATCTACCTCTTCTTCCGTTTTTATCCCATAATAATCCAGTTCTTCTTTTAATAATTTTTTGGGAACTAAAAATAAAGCGGCAAATAAATTAGCTTTAGCATCTTCTATATCTATATCATTTGTCAGCTGTTTTTCTTCTAAAGCCTCACTCTTTAATAATTCCCTGAAATTAGTCTTAAAAGCTTCTTCATCAGAAAATTTAGCTCTGGCAAAATGGTAAAGTTCATGTGCGGCAGCAAAAATCTGTTTTTCCCTTGGTTGATAGGTGTTTATATAGGTGAAAAACTCCCCCTTATACACACATATAAAACCACTTAACTCATCATCTTTAATGGGAAATAAAATTAATTCCAGCTCCGGAATTTCTTCAATAATTCTAAAAATATCATCCTGAACAATTTTATCGCGATCACCGATATATTTATCTTTAAATAATAAGACATTTTTTTTAACTTTATCATACAATTTAGGTCTGGCAGATTTTATTACATTATCAATTAATGCCACTTAAATTTCCTCCATATCTTTAAATATATCAGCTTTATTTTCATTAACATCTTTATGAAATATAATAAGCTCCATAACATCTCTGGCTTTTTCCAGACCCAATTTGGCTTCTTTAGAATCCACCTCTCCCATGAAAGCAAGAATAGGTTCATTTTTTTGTTCCTCAATCTCATCAGTTTTACTATCAGCCAATTTATTGACATCCATCCCCAGTTTTTTCGCAATCTTCCTGGCTTCATTAAAGGTTATATTTTTCCTGCCATTAACAATTTTATTTACAACCTGACGCGAAATATTCAGCTCTCTGGCCAAGTCAGCCTGCGTCATATTCAATTCTTCCAGTCTACTTTGGATTTTACGACCCACAACCTCATTTAAATCTTCCATGAAACTCCACCTCCCACTTCAAAAGCATTAAATAGAACCTCTTCTGGTATCATGATAACACTTATGAACAAGTAAAGCAATATATTATTAACAATATAATAATTTTATCAAAATAATCGCCTGTTAAGTTAATAATTTATATCTTCCATTATAACTATATAATTTTTTTGACACACCTGTTTGCCAGCTGAAGACAGGAAGATCCTTTATACTAAACCTAAGCCTTCGAGTGCCGTCAGGATAATCCCCCCTTTCTCTTAAAAACAGGATGGGGAGATTTCGCCCGCGGCGGCGAAAGTATCTCCTTCATGATAATACCCTGCCTGACCGAAGCCGGATCGAATTTAAGATCGGCCTTTTTTTCTCTCATTTTCTGCCGATCTATTTTTCCCCCGATTTTCCGCTCCTTTGCTCGCCGCAGTTTTTGCTGCTTTTTTTCTTCATCCGATTTTGCCTTCTTGTCCTTCCAGCCGCCCGTCCTTCGCTTTTTCGCACCGGCAGGTTTTTCCCCGATCTCTTCGGCTGCGTCGACTATTTTCTCTTCAGCCTGCTCTTTTTTTCTCTTCTCAGCCGGCTTCTCTGACTTCTCTTCACCCAGCTTCTTATCGAGTTCACCCACATCAAATTCAAAATCACCGCTGTAATCTTCCTTCTGCCAGTCTTTCATACCTGCCACCTCCATTCAAACTAAAACAGATTCTTTATTTATCGTCCTAATCGTTCTGTTTATCTCTTTCTGATCTGTGATCCTCGGAATCTTCATCCTGCATTTCAGAGATCCTCTCCCTCATATCGGTATCAGCCTCGACGTTCTGGAAATTGAGATAATCCATAACTCCCAGATTGCCGCTGCGCAGGGCTTCTGCCATGGCCAGCGGAACTTCCGCTTCGGCCTCGACAACTTTGGCCTGCATCTCCTGAACTCTGGCCTGCATCTCCTGTTCTTCCGCAACAGCCATCGCTCTTCTCTCCTCGGCCTTGGCCTGGGCGATATCTTTATCGGCTTCGGCCTGATCTTTCTGCAGCTCGGCTCCGATATTGTCGCCGATATCGACGTCGGCTATATCGATAGAAAGAATTTCGTAAGCGGTACCGGAATCAAGCCCCTTTTCCAGCACCGTTTTGGAGATGGTATCAGGATTTTCCAACACTTTTTTGTGAGTTTCCGCTGATCCTACCGTAGTTACAATTCCTTCTCCCACCCGGGCCAGCACGGTTTCCTCGCCGGCACCGCCGACCAGCCGTTCGATGTTGGCTCTCACGGTGACTCTGGCCGTGGCCATCACCTGAATGCCATCCATGGCCACCGCTGTGACCACAGGAGTCTGAATCACCTTGGGATTAACACTCATCTTGACAGCTTCCAGCACATCCCTTCCGGCCAGATCGATAGCAGCAGCCCGCTCAAAGGTGAGGTCAATCTCAGCCCGCTGGGCGGCTATCAGAGCATCAACCACATTGTTGACATTGCCCCCGGCCAGATAGTGAGCTTCCAGCTTGTCGCTGCTCAGCTTGAGGCCGGCTTTGTGCGATTTGATCATCGGAGAAACGATCGATTTTGGCACCACCCGCCGAAGCCTCATACCGATGAGATTGAAAAGTTTCACCTTCACCCCGGCGGCTGTGGCCGATATCCAGAGTCCCACGGGAATCAGAGTAAAAAATACCGCCAGAAAGATTATTATCGCAACACCTATGATAATCGTCATGATATCCATAAAATTTACTCCTCCTTATTTTTATTATCGTCGAGCTTTTTTACCACCACGCGGCTGCCCTTGCTGCTCAAAATCTCGATTTCAGTCTCCTTCTCGATATAATCTCCCTCCGTCACTACATCCACTCTTCTCCCTTCTATTTCAGCGGTGCCGCTGGGCCGCAGGGGAGTGATAGCTCTGCCCTTTTTACCTTCCAGTTCCTTTCTTGCCGCCCGGGAAATATATCCCTCCTCCACCGTTTCCGAGCTCTCAAGCGAGATTTTCTTCCAGAGGCCGGCAGCACCAAAAATTTTGATCAGCAAAAAGACCCCCAGCACCGAAAGCACCATCACGGCCACAATTATTCTCAAAGCCAGAGCTCGATCGGGAAAAATAAAAAATAATGAAGTCAGCACGGCTGTAAGGCCTCCTATTCCGGTAATACCGAAGCCGGGAATTATGAACACTTCTATGACTATCAGCAGAATGCCGGCCAAAAATAGGGCCATAAGTCCCAGACCGGCATAACCCTGGGATAAATAGGCCGAAAAGAAAATCCCCAGGCTCAAAACGCCCACGGTACCGCTCAGACCGAAACCGGGCACCAGCACCTCCCCGACCAGAGCCACCAGCCCCACACTCAAAAGCAGCACCGTCACCACCGGATTGGTCACAAAACCGGCGGCGGTCTCCAGAAAAGTCTTTTCCAGCAGGATCAGGTCGGTCCGGCTCCAGCCTCTTTCGGCCAGAAGATCGTCCAGATCGGCAAAACTCCCGTCGCTGAAGTTCAAAGCTTCGGCCTCTCCGGCGGTAAGCGAGAGCAGCCGCCCCTCATCCACTGCCCCTTCCACGGCCATATCGATATCGACCATGGCTGCGGCCAGATCAGGATCTCTGCCCTGCCGCTCGGCCGTGGCGGCAAATTCCCGGCTGAAGGCTGCGATATATTTTTCCTCCTGCGGTCTGGTCTCGGCCGCCCCGATGCTGCTGCCGGAAGCCATATAAAATTCATCGCCGGCGATGGCCAGAAGTGCTCCCGCCGACCAGGCCCGCTGATCGACGAAGGTGATAGTTCTCATTTCCTCTCTGAGCAGCAGATCTCTCATCTCCAGAGCGGAGTCGACAAATCCGCCCAGGCTGTCGATCTCGATTATAACGACCTCAACTCCCTCCGCCCGCGCCTCGGAAAGAGCCCGGGAGAGAAAACTGGCCTGACCCGGATCGACCTGACCTTCGAGTCGAATATGAGCTGCCCCGGCTGCCTCCGCTTCGGCATTATTCGGCAGGATCAGAAACAGAAACAGCAGCATACAAAAAATTAAGATAATTTTATGAAATTTTATTCCGGGCTTACCCCTGTAAATAAATGTCATTTATTTTTCCCTCTTTATTTTCATGTAAATTTTTGATCGCATTTTAAACTATTGTATATTAATATTAACATATCTTGAGTTCAACCTCAATCATATCCGAAATTATGAGAAAATCAAAAAAGGCCGGACTATGCCAGCCTGCCTGTTGGAAAGATGACATATCCGGCCTGTATCGATATTCAGCTTTTGGCAGCAATATTTTGCTGTAAATAATATAATATCCGGTTAAAGATTCAATTCATACTGCGGCCGCTCCATCAATTCCCGGTTAAAGGAAACTATATGATCGATCAGCGCCTGGTGAGCTTTTTCAATATCGTCTTCTTTCAGCGCCTCAATTATGCGATAATGAGTGCGCGATGATTCCTTGAGATCCTCCTCCAGATGGGTATCGACTATCATGGCCAGTTTGAGCTGGTTGTAAATTCTGCCCAGCAGCTCCCGGGTCATCTCGCGCTCGGATTTCTTCCAGAGATATTTATGAAAGGAGATATCGACCCGGTTGAGCTCGACCACCTTCTCCCGCTGCGATTTGTTCTTATCGACTATGGCCAGCATCTTTTCGACCAGGCCCTCCAGATGGCTGAAATCTTCCTCGTCCAGAAGATCTCCTTCTATCAAAATCTCCAGAACTCTGGTCTCCAAAAGAATTCTTATCTCATAAATTTCCTTCAAATTCTCCTCGCCGAAATCGACCACATAACTGCCCCGGCGGGGAATCGTCTCGATCAAACCCTGATTTTCCAGCTCCTTGATGGCCTCGCGCACCGGGGCCCGGCTCACTCCCAGTTCATCGGCGATCTCGGTTTCAGGTATATGTTCTCCTCTTTTGTAATTCTTTTTAAAAATCTGCTCTTTTAGGTATTCTGCGACCCTGGTGCTCAATTTTCGATGTTGAAATTTTTGACTGGACATTATAAATAACCTCCACTCCTGTTTCCAGGCAGGATAATATTTTGCTGGCTGATTTCCGATCAGAATGGTCCCGATGGCGAGCACGTACAGATATACATCCGATAAAGTTCATACATTAATCATTCCCCCAGATAATTTTGGGCCGCCCTGACGTGCATTTCGACCCCGTATTTTAATACATCTTCATCGATGTCAAACCGGGCATGGTGATGGGGAAAATCGGTGCCTTTATCCTCGTTTCCGGTGCCCAGAAAAAAGAAAACCGCGGGCACATAACTGGAAAAAACGCCGAAATCCTCGCCGGCCAGGCAGCTGTAATCGTCGAGATTCTCCCTGCCCACGATGCCGGCTGCCGTCTCCTTTAGCTCTCCTGCCAGCCCGGGATCGTTATAGACGGGCGGGGTGACGACCGGATATTCGAGCTCGTATTCAATGCCGTCGGTGGTGCAGACGCCGTCGACTATTCGCCTGAGTCTCTCGCGGGGCTTTTCCTCGCTCTCCGGGCCGCCCTGATAGAGATAACGCAGAGTTCCTTTAAGCCGGGCAGTCTCCGGAATGGTGTTGGTGGAATGACCGGCCTCGAACTGCCCAAAAACGATTGTGGTGGCCAGCATGGGATCGATCTCCCGGGTCTGAATCTGCTGGGCCTTCTGGATGATGCTGCTGCCGGTCAGGATCGGATCGCGGGACATATGAGGTGCGGAAGTATGGCCGCCGGATCCCTTCAAATCGATGACAAACTCGCAGAGACCGCCCATAACGGCTCCTTCCGAAACGGCTATTTTGCCGCTGGCCAGCGGGCTCCAGATGTGAGCACCGACTGCTGCATCGACCTCGGGATCTTCCATTAGACCCTCCTCGATCATATGGCGGGCTGCCTCATTCTCCTCGTTGGGCTGAAAGACAAATTTTATATTGCCGGCCAGCTGCTCCCGCCGCCGGCTCAATATTTTGGCCGCCACCATCAGCATTGCGGTATGAGCATCATGGCCGCAGGCATGCATCACACCTTCGTTTTGGGAGCGATAGGGCACATCGTTCTGTTCTTTTACCGGCACGGCATCCATATCCGCCCTCAGAATCAGAGTGGGTCCTGGCTTAGATCCCTGCAGAAGGCCGACCACTCCCGTTTTGGCCACCTCCTCTTCAACTTCAAGATCAAGATCGCGCAGATATTCGGCCACAATCCCGGCCGTCCGCGTCTCCTGCCAGCCCAGCTCGGGATGGCGGTGAAAATCGCGGCGCAGTTCTATCAGTTCATCCTCCAGTTCTGCTATTTCCTGCTTTAAATTCATGGTTTTAATTCACTCCGCTATGGCGTATTTTGAGAGCAGGATTGGTTCCAAAATTCTGTCCCCGGCTCAGGATGTGCCGGGCTGAGCGCGAGCTCAGGGAAGAGCTCTCGCGAAGAGAGCGCAATTTTTTGACACACCTATTTGCCAGCTGAAGACAGAAACCCCCCTAAAAATATCCCCCTCTTAGATGTTTTCAAATTCACAAGACTTTGCTTTGGAGATGCAGCGGCCGTTCGCCGCCCCGCTAAAAGGGCGGCAAAACGGCCGCTGAAATCCTTGCTGTTTATGCTGGCTGTCAGTTGAACGGAGGGGGCTGGCCGGTCAGACAGAAGGTTTTAATCTACAGTTTACAGTTGACAGTATTCAATCTTCTCTACTGTGATATATTCTGGTTAAAAACCAAATCTCCTCCCGCCTGACCTCAACCGGCCTTTTCACCGTCAGCTGACGGTGCCTCAGCCGCCCTGTCAGCCGCAGATCAACTGAATTCCAGTTATTCTAACCTATCTTCGATATCCTGCTGCAGAATCTCCAGCATCTCTTCGCCTACTTCGCCCACATCGTCAAAATAGACTTCATAGGCGTCCTGGGCCAGCTCGCGGAACTGAGCTATCTCGTCCTCTTCCAGCTCGATGATGTTGATGTCCGGCTCGTTCTCGAGAATGATGTCCATGCGCTCTTCATTGTAATCAGACTGTACTTCGTAGATATATTCGTTCAGATCCTCGGCTATATCTCTCACCATCTCGCGACGCTCCTCCGAAAGGCCTTCCCAGAAACTCTGTCCGGCCGAAACTCCGCCGATATAGGGAACGGTGTAGCCCCAGATCATATAATCCTGCTGCTCATAGAAGTTCATCTCCTCGATGGCGAAGACGGGATTTACCTGACCGTCGATCATGCCCAGCTGCAGACCGCTGTAGACCTCATCGTAATCCATCTGGACCGGATCGGCGCCGTAATTCCTGTACTGTTCGGAGAGAACAGGGTCAGGCATGACTCTGATCTGAAAACCGTCCATATCCTCGGGGGTGCGGATCTCCTCGTTGGCCGTCCAGACCTGCCAGCCCTCGGGGAAGAGACTTAAAAGCTCCAGATTACTCTCGTTGAATGCATCGGCCATGGGACCGTGCACAGCTTCGCTTGTGGCCAGCACATCGGCGACTATCTCCTGATCATCGGGCCAGAGATAATGCAGAGAGAAAAGTCTGGCTTCCGGCACGATTCCGGAGACTACCGAAGGACTGGTCATGCTGAATTCGACTATGCCTGTCTGGGCTGCTTCGGCCAGATCACCCATACCGGTGCCGATGGTGCCGTAGGGATAGACGGTAACCTCAACTTCACCGTCGGTCTCCTCTTCAACTCTTCTTTTGAACTCCTGAGCCCAGGCGTCCTGAACGCTGCCCTCTATCTCCTCTAAAGCTATTGACCAGGTCTCCTGCGCCTGTGCTTCAGGCGCTCCCATGGAAAATGTCATTCCTATGGCCAGGGTCAAAACTACTGCCAGGGTTAAAACTCTGCTCATTCTTTTCATGATTATTTGACCTCCTGTTGGGGATTATTTTGCTCATATGCTGCTGATTGGCTTTCCAGCCCGATTTAATCAACCTGTTTCTCCATCCGTATGTCGGGTCCTGTTATCACCTCCTTCAGGTTATTTAAACCTGCAGGTTCTGTATTCCCGCCCTCACATCTCTTTATAGCATGGCCAGATCGCGCAGGAAGAGTGCTATCTGCGGGAACATGATCAACATGGCCGAAGCAAAGAGAAGTATGGCGATAAAGACCGGCGTTTTGCGGATGACTTCCAGGTAGGGACGCCGGAAAACCGCAATCGCCGTGAATATATCACAGCCGAAGGGCGGAGTGGCTGAACCTATCGCTGCCTGCAGGGTCACTACAGTTCCTACCAGCACAGGATCTATACCCAGCATATCGACATAGGGCTGGAATATCGGTGTGAGAACCATGATAACCACTATCGGATCGACAAACATGCAGCCCAGGAAAAAGGCCACCGCTATTATGAATAAAACCCAGGTCTGACTGGGATCCTGACCGATTATCGGGGGCAGAATCTGCTGCGGAATCTCGGCAAAGGATATAAGCCAGGAAAAAGAGTTACCAACTCCCACCAGAATAAAGACTACAGCGGTGATCATCCCGGCCGAGAGAGCGATATCCCTAAATTCTGGCAGCGAGACATTCCTGTAAACGAAAAACTCGAGAATGAAAGCATAGAGCACCGAGACAGCGGAAGCTTCAGTCGGGCTGAAGATGCCCGAATAAATACCGCCTATTATTATCACCGGAAAGCCGAAGGCCAGTAGAGCCTTTTTTAAACTGGAGAGTCTCTGCGACCAGTCGCTTTTCTCACGAGGTTTTATACCGTGATAACGAGCGTAAAAATAACAGTAGATGGTAAAGAGGATCATGATCATAACTCCCGGCCCGATTCCGGCGATGAAAAGCTCGCCGATCGAGGTACCGCTCACCACCCCGTAAACTATCATACCGATGCTGGGCGGTATCAAAAGCGCTATATCGCTCGAGTTTATGATAAGGGCGGTGGTAAAAGAATCATCGTAACCATCATCCAGCAGATAGGGCCGCATGGTGCCGCCTATAGCCACCACCGTGGCCTGGGTCGAACCGGAGACGGCCCCGAAAAGCGTACAGGTTATCGAGGTGGTTATGGCCATCCCCCCCCGGACATGGCCGATGATATCGCGCACGAAGTCGACCAGCCGGCTGGCCGTCTCGCCGTAGGTCATGATATCGGCGGCCAGGATGAACATGGGTACCGCCAAAAGCGAGGGCGGCAGTATCCCTCTTATCATCTGCTGGGCCAGGATGGTCTGGCTCAGATCGGGCAGGTAAATTTCCATCATGATCAGCGGAGCTGCTATCAGGGGTATGATCATGGGAAAGCCCAAAAACAGCAGCAAAAACATTATTCCCACCATTATTGGCAGCATGTAGGTTTCTCCCTCCTTAATACTCGCTCTTTTCTAAAATTTTTAACAGCATTTCGGGGAAATCCAGCTTTATTCAACATCATTTTTAACTTCCTCTAAATCATCATATTCCGACTTTTGATCGAAGGATATCCAGACATCCGGCTCTACTATATTTTTTATGAAAGCCATCAGATAGTGTATTGTTGTTAGCACCAGACCTACGGGCACAACTATCCAGACCCGCCAGAGCGGTATCGTCAAAAGATTACTTGTGCGTCCGGATAGATACAGATCATAGATATAAAGGGCGGATATATAGGTAAGCCAGGCCATAAAGATGAAAGTTCCGGCCGTCATTATATAGGTCAGTTTCTTTTCGTGTTTTTTCGGCAGAAGATCGGCCACCGCCGACATTCTGATATGTCTGCCCTCGCGGGCGGCGTAGCTGCTGCCGACGAAGGTTATGATGATAATGAGAAACTGGTTTATCTCGTTCACAAAAAACAGGCTGTAACGGAAAACATTTCTGCCGATCACGTTGGCTATTATCAGCACGGCCAGCGTGATGGTCCCGTAGCTGACGACAGCTTTTTCGATCACCTTCATAGCCTCGTTGATCTTTCTAATCAGAGCGATCATCTTGCTATCACCTCCAGCAATAGTCTTAAAATTTGGCCGGGAGGAGACGGCCTCTCCAGGCCGCCTTCCCGGACATTATATTCTGCCGCTGTGCTGTGTATCGATAGATCAGTCATTCCCCTGACGATTATTTGACCACCAGCTGGCGGTCGTAATCGTAGAAGGAGCGGCAGCCGTCCTCGGTTATCTGGATGGCTTCGCTGACCTCGAAGCCGTAATCATCGAACCAGATTCCGGGTATGATATGGAAGGTCATATTCGGTTTGAGCACGGTCTTATCCTTCGGCCTCATGCTGGCTGTCTGTTCACCCCAGTCGGGGGGGTAATTGAGCCCGAAGGCATAACCGATGCGCGATTCCTTGACGACGTTGCTGCCGGAGATGGCATCGCGCCATTTTTCTTCCACGGCCTCACAGGTAACGCCGGGCTCGACAAAATCCAGCGTCTCCTCCAGGCCGGCTACCACCACTTTAGCCGTCTCCTCAAGATCTTGAGGCGGATCGCCCAGATACATGGTCCGGGCTATAGGGGCATGGTAGCGGTTATAACAGCCCGAAAGCTCCAGGATAACAGCTTCATCGTCGCTGTAGGTCTCATCGGTCCAGGTCAGATGAGGGGTGTTCGTTCCCTCGCCGGCCGGCAAAAGCGGCACTATCGCCGGATAATCGCCGCCGTAATTTTCGGTGCCGGCGTACTGGGCTTTGGCTATCTCGGCGGCGGCATCGCATTCGCGCACTCCCACATCTATGACTTCCAGGGCGGTATCCATCACCTTTTCGGCTATCTGACCGGCTCTATCCATCATCTCCAGCTCGGCCTCCGATTTGATGCTGCGCGATCGGGCCACCAGCAGGTTGGCGTCAGCAAATTCGGCCGCCGGCATCTCCTCTTCCAGAACCTTAAAGCTTTTGTGCGTGAAATAAAACTGGTCCATCTCCAGGCCTATCCGCTTATCATCCCAGCCGTGTTCCCGGCAGATGTCGGCCACAAACTGCATCGGATGCTTGCCGACCGGCGAATGGACGTAATCATCGGCGTACTCGCGGATATTCTCCTCGCTCAAAAAGGTTGTCGCCCGGGCGGCGTTGGCGTCCATGCCCCGCCCGACCCAGATCGGTTCTTCCTGATCGAGAGCCACCAGCACACCCTGGTGGACATAAAAAGACCAGCCGTCATAACCGGTGATATAGTTCATGTTGGCCGGATGGACCGAAAAAAGCACCTCGATATTCCGCTCGGACATCCGCCGTTTTACGTCTTTGAGACGAGCATCATATTCTTCTTCGGAGAACAGAGGTTGATGTTTTTGTACCTGTCCACTCATATTATACCCATCCTCTCATTTCCATTGATTTGCTTATGCGTCTGAGGGCTACTACCCAGGCCGCATGGCGCAGGGAAATGTCCAGCTCCTCAGCAGTTTCGCTGGTAGCATCATAGGCTTCAGTGATCTGATCTTTTAAAGTCTTTTGCACTCTCTCCAGATCCCAGTAATGATCTGTCCGCCCCTGAATTCTTTCATAATGACATACGGTAGCTCCGCCGGCATTGGCCACCACGTCCGGCACCAGGGGAATACCGCGCTCGGCCAGAATTTGATCGGCTTTAGGCGTCACCGGTCCGTTGGCTCCTTCCAGAATCAGGCCGGCGCTGATATCATCGGCGTTATCCTCATGAATGACATTCTGCACCGCTGAAGGCAGCAGCACATCGCAGTCCAGCTCCAGAAGTTCTTCGTTGCTGATCATTTCAGCTCCCGCTGCGTTCAAATCCTCGAGCAGAGCGCCTTCGTTCTCCACTTCAGCCCTCATAGCCGGTATATCGAGTCCGCTCTCATCGTAAAGTCCACCGCTGATATCGCTCACCGCAATGATTTCAGTACCCAGCTCGTGCAGAAGTTCGGCGATGGTACCGCCCACCTGACCGAATCCCTGCACTACGGCCGTAGCCTGAGTTAAATCGATAGCCTGGTCCCGAGCTGCCTGGCGGGTGACAAAGAAAAGTCCCAATCCGGTGGCCTCATAGCTGCCCACCGTTCCTCCCACAGCTTCCGGTTTATCGTTGACGGCATGGGGACAATGTTCACCGGTTATCTTCTCGTATTCATCGAGCATCCAGGACTGTGTCTGCAGATTGGTGCCGATGTCGGCCCCGGGCACATCGGCATTCGGCCCTTTGGGGATCAATTTGCGGATATACTCCCGGGTGAGCCGCTCCAGTTCGCGCCGGGAAAGACGGGAGGGATCGACCTTTATGCCGCCCTTGCCGCCGCCGGCCGGCACATCGGCCACAGCGTGCTTGATGGTCATAAAAAGCCCCAGCGCTTTGACCTCATCCAGCGAGAGATTGGGCACAAAGCGGGTACCGTCGCGGGTCGGTCCTAAAGCATCACAGTACTGGACGCGGTAAGCGTCGAAAACTTCGATCCCACCATCATCCTTTTTGAGAGTCAGGGCGAAATCGCTCACCCTTTTGGGACGAGAGAGGACTTTAAGTACATCAGGGTTAATATCTCCTGCTTCTCCCGCCCGTTCCAGAGCGTTCAAAGCTGACTGAAATACATTGGCCATTTTATCTCCTCCTGAATTCTGATTATTTACGGTAAAATTAAAATTAAAATCCAGATGAACAGAATCTCTAATTATGACATAGTTCTCAATAATTTAAATATTCTTGCAAATACTCTTTCCGCCCTCGGGCTGCCGAAAATTTGCCATAGACATTCTCCATCTGAATGAATATAATGAATTTTAAACAGCCGAATATTGAGCTGGCCTGGTCTGAAAATTATGGTGAAATAGAATGGGATGAAGTGATCGGGCTGCCCGGGATGGGCAAAAGAGAAGGTATCAGCGGTAGTTTTCGCACTCGAGAAAGGCAAGGGCATTGCGCACGTGGAGTTCGGTGCCGACGGTCAGCATATTTTCATCTATGTCGAAGCGGGGGTGATGATGGGGATAATGAGTCCCCTTATCCTCGTCAGCTATGCCCAGAAAACAGAAGGCGAGAGGGGCGTGATATCCGTATTCGGCAAAATCCTCGCCCAGCATAACCTCGACTTCGCTTTCCAGATTTTCTCCGCCCAGCAGATCTGCTGCTCTGCCGCGCACCAGTTCGGTCAGTTCTTCATCATTTTTGAGCAGGGAATTTCCGCGGCTTATTTCCAGCTCATAATCCACATCGTGAGCGGTGCAGACGCCGGCCACGGTGCGTTCAAATCGCTCGCGCACGGAAGAAAATTCCTCGTGCAGACAGCGGATCGATCCCGATAAAGAAGCCTTTTCGGGAATGATTGTGGGGGATGAAGGGGCATCGAGGCTGCAGAAAGAGATAACAGTCGGCTCTAAAGCGTCCAGCTCGCGGGACTGCATGGTATAAACGGTATCCATGATGCTGCCGGCACAGGCCACCGGATCGACGGCATTATGAGGAGCTCCGGCATGACCGCCGGTGCCCTGAATTTCCAACTCAAAATAATGACTGGAAGCCATCATCGGCCCTGCACATATACCGACCGTGCCCGATTTTAGAAGCGACCAGAGGTGAATGCCGAAGACAGCATCCACAGACGGATTTTCCATCACGCCTTCGTCGATCATCAGATGTGCTCCGGCCTCTTCTTCGTTGGGCTGAAAAACAAATTTTATGTTTCCCTCTATCTCACTGCGCATCTCGCTCAAAATCTTTGCCGCCCCCAGAAGCATGGAGGTATGACCGTCATGGCCGCAGCAGTGAGCCACGCCTTCGACGGTAGAGCTATAGGGAAAGTCATTTTCTTCCTGAACGGGAACGGCATCCATATCGGCTCTCAGCATGACCGTACCCCCTTCACCTTCGCCTTCCAGCAGTCCTATCACGCCGGTCTCAGCTGCCCTCCGAACCTCGAGTCCTGCCTTTTCGAGATAATCGCAGACTATACCGGAGGTGCGGTGTTCTTCCCTGCCCAGCTCGGGATGGCGGTGAAAATCGCGGCGCAGAGAGATAATTTCCTCTTCCAGTTCTGCAGCTTTTCTGCCTGGCTTCATCGTTAACACTAGCCCCTCCCCTTTATAATAGGGTTTGGTTTTTCTGCCGGGTCTTTCAGACCCCGGACGGGCCGGTTCTCATTCCTGATTACGGGTTAAGGGGGGCGACCGGCGGCGTTCCCCTGCGCCGCCGGGTCGACCTTTATGCGTTACTCCTGCCCGTTATCAGGCGGGATTACCCTCTGATTGCTTCTGCTGTTCCTGATCGGTTATTTATACCTGAGGTATGCAGAGATCTTCTTTATAGTCGTTAGTCTCTATTTCGAAGGGTGCCCGGTCGAGCCATTCGAGGATTATCTGGGCGTATTTGACCCGCGCTCTGGCCATATTATCGCCGAATTCAGGATTGCGTGCATCCACCCAGGTATTGTACATTTCACCTTCGGATGGACCAGGCTCTATTTTGTAATATACGGGCGCTGCCACTCTGGCTATATCAGCCGCCTCATGGAAGCGCTGGAAGCCGCCCATCGATTCTACCAGGCTCATATAGATGTCGAGAGGAATATCGAGTCCCCCCTGTCGTATGGAGGAGAGCATCGGCAGAGTCATATCTCCCAGCGGGTTAAAGCTGTCGGCGCCATATTTCTGCAGCAGCTGACCGCCGGCAGCGGTGCCGTGACCGGCAAAGACAGATACTTTAAAAGCGGTGTCTTCCGGTATATGGCCTTCTTCGCGCAGAGACTGCAGAACTCTCAGCATGCCTTCATCGGTAACCAGAAAACCACGGATGCCGGCCTCAAGACAGCGGTCAAATTCGCGCAGATAATGATACATGGCGTCATGACCTCTCAGCCTCATCCCCGATACATAACCTTCATCGGTGACGTACTGTCTTCCTTCGTCCCAGCCTCTGCTGGCGCAGGGATTTACCATGATCTCAAGATCGTTCTCGGCACCGATCTGGGCAAAATATTCCAGCTCGGCATCATCCAGAAGCGTCGCCCCCTTGACCAGAGAGATCACCCGGTGTACCGTGATGTCGCGCTTATCGGCCTCGTCGACCATCTCCTCCAGATTATCGCAGTTTTCAATACCGGAGATCTCGATGCGGGCCTGGGCTCCGCCGGGAAAAGTCTGCTCGGAATCGGGCATGTCATACCTATCCCGCATAGAAAAACCGAACTCTTTTTCAACATACTCCTCCATGTCCTTATAACTCATTCTATTCCTCCTTTTTATTTTTTATATATTTGCTCGGGCAGAGACTGCCCCTTTTTCCCCCTGTTTAAAACCTTATTCGAACTCGTCGAACATCTCTTCGAACTCGTCCTCGGGATCCTGTATGTTGTATACGTGATCGTCGGTGGGGAAACGGCCCTCTTTGACATCTTCCACATATTCCTCAAAGGCCTGAATTTCCACCTCGGCCACGCTGGCATACTGCTTGACGAATTTGGGTGTAAAGGCCTGGAACATGCCGAGCATATCGCCGCAGATTAAAAGCTGACCGTCGCAGGGTTTGCCGGCACCTATAGAATAGACGGGAATATCGAGCTTATCGGCTATAAAACCGGTCACTTTAGGAGGTACCGCCTCGACTAAAAGCATCTCGCAGCCGGCTTCCTCTACAGCTATGGCATCTTTTATCAGCTCGCGGGCGCTCTCGACATGCAGCCCCTGTGCTTTAAAACCGCCCAGCTGGCCCGAACTCTGCGGGGTAAGTCCTATATGACCGCAGACGACGATGCCGGCCTCGGTTATGGCTTCGATCTGATCGCAGACCCTGCGGCCGCCCTCGAGCTTGACGGCATCCATGTCGGCTTCTTTGATAAAGCGTCCAGCGTTGCGGACGGCATCCTCGCAGGAAGTCTGATAGGACATAAACGGCAGATCACCCATGCAGTAAACGTTGGGAGCTCCTCTTCTGACGTCCTGAGAATGAGAGATGCAGTCCTCCATCGTCACGGGCTCGGTGCCCTGATATCCCTTGACCACCATTCCCAGGGAGTCGCCGACTAAAATCATGTCCATGCCCGCTTTCTCGACAAATTGGGCTGTCGGGAAGTCATAAGCTGTGATCCAGGCCACCTTTTCTCCTTTTTCCTTCATCTCGTGAAAGTCCAGTATGCTCTTCTTGTCCGCCATAAATAATAACCTCCTGTAGTGATTATTTGAGATACTCGCTTTTAGTGCATTCCATGATACCAGACAAAGTGCAATTTTCAAAAACGTCGGACAAAAACAGGATAAAAATATGCAGGATTCTTCTTGTCATAAGTTGATAGATATCGTATAAGATCACTATGCTCAGGATGTGCCGGACCGAGCGTGAGCTCAAAGATAAGCTCTCGCGAAGGGAGCGCAATTTTTTGACACCCCTATTTGCCGGCTGAAGACAGGAAGATCCATATGTAGAATGTATCCGGCAAACAACTATGGATACACTTGAATCCTTGATGGATCCAGAATCCGTTTAAAGTCGAATGTATTCTGTCGACAATCTTCCCAATAATAAATTTATACCTCAAAAACGATTTTCCTTCTTAATTTTTAAAAAAATTATAGTAATCAGTGATTATATATGCTGCCGACCGGCATTATCGGGGCGGAAAAATCGCCACCGGGACATATCAGTTCCCATAAGGGGTGAATTTACGCCCCTGAAAATAACCCGGTTCGAGGTCGAGATTGTCGATGCATTCGCTGACCCGGGAAAAACTGCGTCCTATCTCCTCAGCTCTGTGGGCATCGGAGCCGACTACCACCTGCTGACCTCCGGCCTTTTGGTAAATTTTTAAAAGCTGGGAGGTGGGCAGAAATCTGTCCTTGCTCTCCTTCTCTGTGGCAGCCGTATTTATCTCCAGCACGATGCTCCGATCGACCATTTTTTCCATAATCCTGCCCAATTTTTCCAGCGGATAGAAACTGCCCCCGTGATAGCGCCGGGGAAACTCCAGATGCGAGACCACATCGATTCCGCCGAATTCGACCATCGCTTCGACCTTGGAAAAATAGCGCCTGAACAGGTCAAATTTGTTGATCTTATCCAGTATATGATCCTCACCTACAAAGATGCCATCCAACCAGTGTATGGCTCCGGTAATGACATCGAAATCGTGCTCCTGAACCCGCCTGAAATCCCCGGGGTAAAGATGGGGCTCGGAAAACTCCAGGCCCCGCAGTAAAAGCGGATCATCCTTTTTTATATCTTCCTCCAGCCGGCTTATCTCCCGATCATAATGCTCGTAGCTGAATTCGCCGCAGTGATCGAGCTCGGGCTTATAATCGCCGTGCTCGGTCAGGCAGGCTCCGGCCAGCGGCAATTCCTTAACCCGCTCATAAATTTCGGCCGGCGTGCTCTCTCCATCATGAGACATGGTCGAGTGAACATGCATATCGACATATTGTGATGCTGTATCCCTGTAATCGGAAATACGGGTGAGCTTTTCGTTCATGCTTAAAACCTCCCGAATACAATCTGTGTCCTGTCAGATGATTTCGGCGGCCGCCTCGCGGATGATCCGGCGGGCTTTTTCCACGTGCCGGTCCTCGGTTGAGCGCTGGGCAACAACCAGCCGCAGGGTGAATTTGCCGGCAAGCTCGCTGTGGGAAAGGTAAACATCGCCCGAACTGTTTATTCTATCGAGCAGCTGGCGGTTGATCTCATTCAGCTCCTCTTCCGCATAGGTGCCGTCATTCCAGCGGAAGCAGACCATGCTCAAATTGACCGGGGCCATCAGCTCAAATTCTCCGCTCTCCTCTATCCAATCGCGAAAATTTCCGGCCAGCTCCAGGTGTCTTCTCACCATACTTTTAATGCCTTCGACCCCGTAGCTGCGCAGCACAAACCAGAGTTTGAGAGCCCGGAATCGCCGTCCCAGCTGAATACCCCAGTTGCGGTAATTGTTGACCTCATCATCGTAGGCCGTCTTGAGGTATTCAGGATCTATCGTCATAGTTTTTATGAGTTTTTTGGGATCGCGCACAAAATAGGCGGAGCAGTCGAAGTTGGTCACCATCCATTTGTGCGGATTGAAGACGAAGGAATCCATGTACTCGCTGCCCTCGAGGAGATCGCGCCGTTCCTCCAGGATGGCAGCCGTGCCGGCGAAAGCGGCATCCACGTGCAGCCAGACGTCCTCCTCCTGGCAGATTTTGCCTATCTCCAGCAGAGGGTCTATGGCGGTGGAGGCAGTTGTGCCGATAGTGGCCACCACACAGGTCGGCTTTTTGCCCTCCCGCCTGTCATCCTGGATAGCCTTTCTGAGATCTTCCGGCTTCATGGCAAATTCATCATCGTCATCGATCTCTACAATATTTTCGCTGCCATACCCGGCCAGCCGCACACCTTTTTCTATGCTGGAATGGGTCTGGGCGGTGGCATAAACCCGGAGATGGTTCGGCACCCCCTCGTAATTGCTGTTAAAATCGGTGGCATCCTCGCGGGCTGTGAGCAGAGCGCAGAAAGTGGAGGTAGAAGCAGTATCCTGGATCACCCCCCGGAATTCAGCGGGCAGCAGCAGGAGATCCCGGAGCCAGTCCATCACCTGTTCTTCCAGTTCTTCGGCGGCGGGAGAGGTAGCCCAGACCATGCCCTGAATGCCCAGCCCGGCCGAGAGAAGCTCTCCCAGTATGGAAGGATAACTGTTGTTGCAGGGAAAATAGGCGAACCAGCCCGGATGCTGCCAGTGCGTTATGCCCGGCATGATATCATCCTGAAAATCCTGCCAGATTTCCTCCATGTCCTCGCCCTCCTGCGGAGGTGAGGAGGAGATGTTATCTTTTATATCTCCGGGATCGACATCGGGATTGACGGGATAATCCTCGACATCTTCCAGATAATCGGCTATCCAGTCGACCATCTCGTGTCCCCAGCGGCGAAATTCATCTTTTTCCATAAAAATTATACCCCCAGAGTTTTATTTGCATATGGATCTTCTTGTTATCAGTTGATAGATATAGTATAAGATCACTGTCATGACAATAATGGCTGGAAGATATAAAGCAAAGTGATACTCGAAATTTTTCGATATTCAGGTTAAGTCCATGGCCAAAAAATAGTGTCCCCGGCCCAGGAGGTGCCGGGCTGAGCGGGAGCTCAGGGAAGAGCTCTCGCGAAGAAAGCGCAATTTTTTGGCCGAAAACTAAACTTATGCCGGGGAAAAATTTCATTGTGAACGCAGCTTTATATCTTACAGTACAACTAAATGAGGTTTTTACACACCCATCAGCCAACTGAAGACAAGAAGATCCTTGCATATTTTCATTCCAGGCGGTTTTCGACCTCTTTTAAATCTTCCTTGATTTCCCCGACGGTGATTTCGGCCGGTTCTACGTGTATCAACACCTCTTCTGCCTCCTGATAAATCGCCTCAACCCTCTCCCGTACCACAGCGGATATCTCATGCCCCAGATCAACTCTTATATCGCGAGGTACGGTGAGCTTCACATCCAGATATAGCTCGGGGCCGTGATAGAGGCCTTTAATCTCCATGACCTCGACCACCCCCTCAACTTCAGCTATGGTCTCCTCTATAGCGGCGAGTTTTTCCGGGGCAGGCCCCCGGCCCAGAAGCTGCACCATGGCCCGGCACAGCAGCTGCAAGGCCACACGCAGTATCAAAAGCGAGACCACCAGTCCGGCGATCGGATCCAGAAGCGGAAACCCCAGCCTGGCTCCTATAATACCGATACCGGCCGCCAGCGAGGAGGCCACATCGCTGCGATGATGCCAGGCATCAGCCTCAAGAGCTGCATTTTGAGTCCGGCGGGCGATTCTGATCACGTAGCGATATAAGAACTCTTTGACCAGAATCGAGATACCCACGCCGGCCAGCGCGATATTGGTCGGAAAGGTAAGACGGCTCTCAATCACGCGCAGTATCATATTCCGGCCCAGCAGCAGGGCTATGATCAGAAGAAAGATACCGATACCGGTGGCCGCCAGCGGCTCTGCCTGCCGGTGACCATAATGATGATTCTCATCGGGGGGCTGCTGAGATATATAGAGGGAGATGAGCACTCCCAGCGTCGTCGTGATATCTGAAAGCGAGTGAAAACCATCGGCCACCAGAGCCGCGCTGGCCGCGATGATGCCCAGCGTTATTTTGACCGCTGCCAGCAGTATGTTGCCGGCCAGCGTGACCATGATAACCTTTTTGCTCTCGCTGCTGCGGGCAGCCTTATTCATAAACAATTCTCCTCAGTTTGATGAAATATGAAAAAAGAAGGGAATCAGCCTCTCTGCCCATAATATATAGGATGAAGGAGTGAATTAAATCATGAGCCTTTATCCGCTGATTTTAAAACCTATTTACATAGAAAAGATCTGGGGAAGCCGTAAACTGGCCGCAACCTGCGGACGCCAGCTTCCCTCGGACAGCACGGGCGAAAGCTGGGAGGTCAGCGAACACGAAAAAGCCGATACTCGTGTCGAAACAGGTCCGCTGGCCGGGATGAGCCTCTCCCGCCTGCGAAAAAAATTCGGCCAGAAACTTTTAGGCAGAGCCTCTCCCTCACAATCGGGCCGCTTTCCGCTGATCTTCAAACTTTTAACTCCCGGCGAAAAACTCTCCGTCCAGGTCCATCCGGGCCCGGAGACAGCCGCCAAAATTCCGCAGGCGGAGGCCAAATTTGAAATGTGGTACGTCCTGCAGGCTCGGCCGGAAGCGGAAATAATTTATGGATTAAAAGATCGGCAGCTCAAAAGCTCTGAGGTAACGGCTGCCGCCGCGGAAGGCGAGCTGGAAGATATTCTTTATCATAAACCGATCGAAGCCGGCCAGGTTATTTTCCTGCCGCCAGGCATGATCCATTCCATAAAGGCAGGGGCCGTCATAGCCGAAATCCAGCAAAACTCAGATACTACCTACCGCCTTTACGACTGGGAGCGCACCCGGCAGGGCGAAAAACGCCCTCTACACCTAAAAAAAGCGCGCCAGGTCCTAAAGCCGGATCTGGATCCGGAAGTAGAATATCACCATCCGCTCTGGGAAGAGAGAGGCGGCCCGCGCCGCCTGCTGGCAGTCTGCCCCCATTTCACCGCGCTCAGATTGAATCCGGCCGGAGAAAATAATCTTTACAGGCTGAGTCCTGCCCGGCAGGAAAGTTTTCAGATTCTTTTCGCCGAAAAAGAGCAGCTTGTGATTCGCTGGCGGCAAACAAAATACCGGCTGCCGGCCGGCCGCACCTGTCTTTTACCTGCCTGCCTTGAGGAAATAAAAGTCGAGTCCAAAGGCGGCGGAGCGCTGCTTTTTCAGCGGGGCTTAAGCAGAAGAGAGCTGAGCGATTTTGCTACCTCCCGGGGACTTACGGCCGAGGATTTGCTGGCGGTGCCCGGCACCGGCTTCTACAGCTCCATCATGGTATGAGCCATATCGGCCAGCTGATCGGTCAGATGCTCGACATCTTCTATGGCCTCGAGATAAATAATGCCGGCCGCCGGCTCGCAGACCCCCTCCTTGAGGCGTTCCATATGCTGGCGGCGGTAATCAAGCTGCCAGCTGTCCATATCGCGCTCGGCTTTGATCAGGTCGGGAACCTGCTTGTAATCCTGCTTTTCTATCATAACCACCGATTTTTTTAAAAGTTCGTTTAACCGCTTCTGCAGATCTTTGAGTGTGCTCTCAGCCTCCCCGGAAAACTCAAGCCTGTGTTCTTCCACATGCAGGGCCAGATCGGCCAGATCGTCGGCATCATCGGCGATACTCTCGATAGCATCTACAAGCGATATGTAATAGTCTCTGAGCCTTAAATCATCCTCCGAAAGGTTATTTCCGGAAAGTCCGGCCAGAAATTCCAGCAGATCCTCCTCGATCTCGTTGACGATCTCTTCCTTTTCGATAACTCTATCCGCCAGCTCGCGATCGCCCTCGATAAGCGCCTCCATAGCTTCATCGACCATATCCTGACTTATCTCCAGCATACGCACGACTTCCTGATCGACCTGGTCCATCGCCACTCCCGGAGTTTCCGTCATCCTCATATCGACATAGGTAAGTCCCCGCTTGATGGTCATATCCTCGCCGGGAATGACTGCCATCACACCGCGCTTTAAAACTCCCATAAAGGGCAGCCAGAGCAGCGCGTTGACGATGTTGAAAAGGGTGTGAGTGTTGGCCAGCATCCTCTCGAGCGAAGGCTGCTGACCGGCCAGCAGCGAAAGCCGGGAGATAAAGGTTTCCACCCATAGCGTGAAGTCGGGAATGAGGTAGATAAGCCCGACAAATATAACCGAGCCCAGGGTGTTAAAGAGAAAATGAGCCGCACCAGTTCTTTTGGCGGTCAGGTTGGCGCCGGCGCTGGAGAGAGCGGCGGTTACGGTTGTGCCGATATTCGTACCGAGAATTATAGGGATGGCGGTCTGAAAATCGAGCGCTCCAGCTCCTGCCAGACCTATCATAATTCCGAAGGAGGCTGTAGAGCTCTGTACCAGGATAGTGACCACAGCTCCGATGACAAGCCCCAGCGCGGGATAGGTGCCGAAAGTCGCCATCAATTCGGCAAAAACCGGCGAATCCCGCAGCGGGGCCATCATATCTCCCATGGTGCCCAGCCCCAAAAACAAAAGGCCGAAGCCCAGAAGACACTGGCCCAGATACTGTTTTCTGCGGTCGCGGGCGAATAAAAAAGCGAAAACACCTATGATTATGGCGTGATAGGCGTATTCTTCCAGCCGAAAGGATATCAGCTGAGCGGTGATGGTCGTCCCTACATTGGCCCCTATAATAACGCCGATCGCCTGACTTAAATTAATCAGACCGGCATTGACAAAACCGATGGTCATGACCGTGGTGGCACTGCTGCTCTGCACCAGCGCGGTAACCCCGGTACCGACCAGCACCGCCCTCAGCGGCCGCCCGGTCAGCGAGGCCAGAAGACGCCTGAGCTTCTTGCCGGCCACTTTCTGCAGCCCTTCGCTCATCTGCTTCATGCCATAGATAAAGATGGCCAGCCCGCCCAGCAGACCGACAATCATAGTTGTTAACTCCAAGCTTTACTTTCACCTCTGTCCGGCCCATGTTTTAGCCGGTGTATTTATCAGCCACGGTCGAGGCCGCGTAAGCCTCGGGTTTGATAAGAGCTTCATAACCGCTTCCGACTACCATGCCGACCACCTCTTTAATTATCGAGCTGGTCGGTCCGTTCTCGCCGACATCGACATGTATTTCTATCTCGATGTCCTCATCCAGCTCCTTCTCTTCGGCCAAAAAACCCGTGAGCCTGCTGGCAACCTCCAGGCTGCGCGAAACCTCATAAAAAATACGCTGTTTCATGCCAAAATTATTATCGGAGCTGTCGCGATAATAAAAAAAGCGGCCGCCCCTGCCTTTGCGGTAGATAACCACAGCTGTAACAAAGGAGCAGTTATCGCCTCCGGGCTGAGAATCGCTGCCTATTATTAATTTATAGCTGTTTTCCGGATGAGCCTCGATGAAGTCGATTATATGCCGGTAGGTCTCTTCAAGGCTCAGCCTGCCGTCGGTGGGACTTATGAATTCCATAAAAATCACCCAATCAATTCAAAATGCTTTTAAGCTCCTCGCTCAGCTTTATGACTTCCTCGATAGAGAGTTTCTCTCCCCGCAGCCGTTCATCGATCCCGGCTGCTGTTAGAGCTTTTTTGGCCTGCTCCTTGTCGGCCGGAAGTTCGGGAGAACCGCTCAAAGAATTGCGCAGCATTTTGCGGCGCTGACCGAACATAGCGCGGACAGTGCGGAAGAAAAACTCCCGGTCAGACACCCGATAACGCGGCTCACTGCTCATATTCAGCCTGATCAGAGCCGAGCAAACATCGGGTTCGGGCATGAAAAAATCAGGAGGTACGATCTCGATTATTTCCGGCCGGCAGTAAAATTGAACGGCTATGCTCAATATCCCATAATCTCCGCCGCCGGGTTCGGCAGTTATCCTCTCCGCCACCTCTTTTTGCACCATCAGCACCATCAGATCTGGCGCCATATCTGCCTCCAGAAAGGTGCGGATAAGAGGACTGGTGATATAATAGGGCAGATTGGCCATAAGCTTATAGCCCCTGTCAAAATCGCGCTTTGAGATGACCTCCGACCAGTCGAGTTCGAGAGCATCGGCCGTCATAATCTCTAAAGCCGGATCTTCTCCCAGCAGTTCGTCGAGAATGCCGCTCAATTTTTCATCCTTTTCCACGGCCAGAACTTCACCGCCTGCAAGATGTTTTAAGATAAAACCAGTGAGAGCTCCCAGACCCGGTCCTATCTCTATAACACGGTCCTTCTCGCTCAAATCTGCGGCTTCGACCGCCTTTTCCAGCACAGATCTATCCCTGAGAAAATTCTGCCCCAGCGATTTATTGATCTCCAAATCGTATTTTCTTATAAGCTCCAGGGTGCGCTCAGGCGCCACCCGCTCATAAAGCCCGGAGCAGGGATCATCGTCATCTTTCAAGTCAGATTTAAACCTCCTCCTCTATCTAATTATATCTTCAGTTCGGCTCAGGTTCAAGCTGAACTGTTCAAAATAAGGATACTCTCCATATATCCTGTTTCGAAAAATTTCGAGCATCACTTTTGCTTTATATCTTCCAGCCATTATTGTCATGATAGCTATATTATACCTATCTTATACAATATATATCAACTGATAAAAGGAAGAACACAAAATATTATTTTTTCAGCTGAGTGTGACAAGACCTTTTTTGAGAGCAGTAATCACAGCCTGCGTACGGTCATTCACATCGAGCTTGCGCAGCAAATTGCTGACGTGATTTTTGACCGTCTTTTCGCTGATATAAAGCTCTTCGGCTATCCTGCGGTTGCTCATACCCCGCGCCAGCAGGGTCAGCACCTCGTATTCACGATCGCTCAAAAGCTCTCGATAATCGGTGGTGTCGGACTGCTCGTCCTCCTCGCTTTCCGGTTCCAGAGTGCGGGGGAAAACCGTGCCGCCGTTCATAACCTCATCGAGAGCTTCCCGAAGCTCGCCGGAGGTTAAATCCTTCTGAATAAAACCCTCTGCTCCGGCCGAAGTCACCCGGTAGACGTACTCCTCATCGTCATGGATGGTCAGTATTATAACTTTTATTTTGGGGCTTATCTCTTTTATCTTGTGGATGGCGTCGATACCATTCATCCTGGGCATGTTGAGATCGAGCAGAACCAGGTCGGGAAACTTATCCCGAACCTTAGACACGGCTTCCAGACCGTCCTCTGCCTCGCCAACCACATGATAATTATCAAAAAAATCCAGGAGCTTGCAAATTCCCTCTCTGACCAGCCTGTGATCATCCGCAATTAAAACCTCGTGCTTTTTCGCCATCATACTCATCCTTTCTTTTGGTTGAGGGGAATTTTGATGTTGATGCGCGTCCCTTTATTCCTGCCGGAAGATATCTTCAGCTCTCCATCGAGTAAATTGCATCTCTCCTGCATGCTTTTAATGCCGAATGATTTGCTTTTGGGACTGTCCCCGCTGTCAAAGCCAACTCCATCATCCGAAATTAAAAGATTCAGATGCTCGGAGGCAAACTCGACCCTCACCTGTCCCCAGCTCGCTTCAGCATGCTTTTTGATGTTGTTCAAAGCCTCCTGGACCAGCCGAAAGACAGTTATTTCATGCGGCGAGGGCAGTTTTTTTTCATCGCCCAGCACCTCAATATCGATTTCGATATCTGTTTCCTCCCGGAAATTTTCAATATATTCGCGCAGTGTGGGTATCAACCCCAGATCATCGATGCTCATCGGCCTCAGATCGTAAATTATCCGCCTAACCTCGCTGACAGAGGATTTGATGAGCTGTTTCAGATCCTCGAGTTCTTTTTCGGTGCGCTGCCGATCTTCATAGAGGGTGTTCTGGGCAACTTCCACCCGCATTACCAGGTTGGCCAGCGACTGGGCGGGTCCATCGTGAATTTCCCGGGCGACGCGCCGGCGTTCTTCCTCCTGCATCTGAATAACATCCATGATGAAGCGCTCGCGATCCTCCAGCTCGTCAAAACGGCGGGAGACATTTTCCATCTGTCCCTCCAGAAAATCTTTAACCATGCCGAGTCGATTGGTAAGGTTTTCGGAGCGTTTTAAAGTCCTTTTTGTCAATTGATGCTTTTCCTCGAGCTTGCGGCGTCTATCCTGCAGCTGCTGTTCCTTCTCGCGCAGGACCGCAATATCGACAGAACTGTCCTCTGCCTTCTTATAGACCTCTCTGACCTCTTCCTCGGAATAATTTTCAAAATCGCGGCTCACTTCCATCAGCCGGCGGCGGGCCCTTTTATTGATACGCTCTTTTTTTTCCAGCTCATCGATAACTTCGTTGATCTCCTCTTTGATCATCTCGAGTTCGCTCTCTATATTTTCGAGTTCTTCCCGGGAAGATTCAGCTATGGCAAAAACATCCTGTCGGCTATCATCGATGATATCCAGTGTTTTATCGAGTATATTATCCAGAATCACGTTCAGATCTTCGGGGTTTTCGCTCTGTCTCATTCTCTCACCCCATCCAGACGGGAAGAGGCATAATCACGCGCTCTTTCCTCGCCGCGTTTTACTCTCAGCCCTCCCCTGACAAGATTTTTCAGCTCCTCGGAACCGGGATAGACATGAACAGGTCCGAGATATCCTATTCTCTCCTCGATTTTACCGGTTACATATGAGGAATGGGCCAGTCCGCCGGTTATGAAAATGCCGTCGATATCGCCGGCTAAAACCGCCGACATCCGCCCAATCTCCCGGGCTATCTGATAGATCATGGCTTCATAAACAAGCCGCGCCTCTTCCTCTCCCTGCTCTATTCTCTCCTCAACCCGCCGGCCATCGGCGGTGCCCAGATAGGCGGTCAGGCCGCCCCTGCCCACCAGGCTGCTCTTTATCGCGGATTTGTCCGGCTCTTCTTGAAAGATGTATTCAACCAGGTCCAGAGCAGGCACTGTGCCGGCTCTCTCCGGCGAAAAAGGCCCGCCCTGATTGGCGTTGTTGACGTCGACGATGCGGCCGCCCGGCAGGGGTGCAATGGAAATACCGCCGCCCAGATGAGCGCCGATAAGGCTGGCTTCAGCCAGCTCAAGATCTAAATCATCGGCACAGCGGCGGGCGGTACCTTTTAGATTGAGCGCGTGAGACTGGCAGCGGCGGGGCAGCTCGGACAATCCGGAAAGCCGGGCCTCGGGGAGGAATTCGTCGACGGCGACCGGATCTACGGTATAGGCTTTTATGCCGGCTTCTTCGGCCAGCTGATAGGCGATAATTCCGGCCAGGTTGGAGGCGTGCTCTCCGTTTTTGCCACTGCGCAGATCATCGACCATCTCTGCATCTATCAGGTAGGTGCCGCCGGGTATGGAATCGAGCAGACCGCCGCGGGCGGCGATAAAGTCAAAATCATCGCTCTCATAGCCGGCTTCGCTCAGCTCAGCTTCCATGAGCTCTCTCCGCCAGTCGAGCTGGTCGCTGACGAACTCGAATTCATCCAGCTCCCCTCTGCTGTGTTCTAACACCTGATGCCATTTCCGTTTTTCGTCCGCAAAGACAGCTATTTCGGTCGATGTTGAACCCGGATTTATAACCAGCGATCTGTACATACTTCTCTTCCTCCTTCAGCGGCAGAGCTGCCAGTATTCCTCCTGAAGCCGGGAGGTTATTTCGCCAGGACTTCCCTCTCCTATTTCAAATTCATCGATCTCGACAACCGGCATGACCTCGGTGGTGGTACCGGTCAAAAACACCTCATCGGCAGCCAGCAGCCTCTGCCGGCTGACGCTTTCCCGGCTGCATTTAAAACCGAGTTTTTCGGCAATTTCCAGCACAGCGCGCCTGGTTATGCCATTCAATATATAATTAGTGGCAGGAGGCGTGATTACCTCCCCAGCCTCGACAATGAAGACGTTTGAGGATGTTCCCTCGGTGATGAATCCATCGCGAACCAGGATCGACTCGTAAGCTCCGGCCTTTTTTGCCTTCTTTTTTGCCATTACGTTCGGCAGAAGAGCCACCGATTTGATATAGCAGCGGGACCAGCGCTCATCGGGCAGCAAAATTGCTCTGACTCCGCGGGAAAAGTATTCTTCAGGTTTTGGTTCGAGCTCCCGGGCATACATAATGATCTCCGGTTCGAGTCCGTCCTCGTAAGCATGGCTGCGGGGCGAAACACCCCGGCTTACCTGAATGTAAAGATAGGAGTCCCTATCCCCGGAAAAACAGTTTATTTCCTCCAGATAGTCGCTGCACTCTTCTTTTATCCAGCCGATATCGGGCATATTAAAATCCAGTTCGCGGCCTGATCTCATCAACCTCTGAAGGTGCTCCTCCAGCCGGAAGGGGCTGCCGTTCCAGATGGCCACAACCTCATAAATACCATCGGCAAACTGAAACCCCCTGTCCTCTATATCGACAGCCGCCTCGCTGCGCCGGATGATCTCTCCACTGCGGTAAACTTTATCGTACAAAGCAATAACCCCCTCTAGAAGAATCTGCTGATAACTCTCATCGCCAGACTGAGAATCAGACTTACAAGAACCATGGTCGTTATCGGAATATAAATCGAATAATTATCCCCTTCGATACGAATATCTCCGGGAAGCCGGCCCAGCCGACCCAAAAATCCGGGACCGGTTCCCAAAATGAGCAGCAAAAATCCCATGACCATAACAGCTGCTCCTATAAAGACCAAAAGTCTGCCGAAAGTTGATGGATCGGACATTATTCGATTCCCCCGTTCAACCGGTTAAAGATTTCAGGTTGTCTTCTGCCGCCAAACCGAAAAGTTCGCGGCCATTTTCGACGGTGATCTCCGCCGCCCTTTCGGTTTCAATACCGTGGATTTCAGCCAGCTGATCTGCCACATGCTTCACCCGGGCCGGTTCGTTGCGGCCGCCCCGCTCGGGTTCAGGAGACATATAGGGAGAATCGGTCTCGATCAGCGTCTGCTCCAGGGGCACCTCCGCGGCGATATCTCTAAGCCAGTCCAGACCGCCGAAGGTTAAAAGACCGGTAAAGCCCAGACAGAGCCCTTCCTCGACCAGCTCCCGGGCCATGCCGGCACCGCTGGAATAGCAGTGGACGACCGCTCCCTGAGATGGCTCATACTCTGCGGAGAGTATATCTATTGTATCGCTTTCGGCCTCGCGCGAGTGAATTATGACCGGCATTTCCAGCTCGCGGGCCAGCCTCAGCTGACTGCGAAAGGCCTGGCGCTGGTCGGGGCGCGGGGAATTATCGTAATGATAATCCAGACCGGTTTCGCCGATGGCAGCGGCATTTTCACCCTCGGCCATATCGCGCAGCTGTCGGGCGGCATCGAGATCATAGCTGGAAGCTTCGTGGGGATGAACTCCGACAGAAGCAGTTATACCTTCATAATCGCGGGCCAGCCCGAGTCCCCGGCGCGAGGAGGCCAGGTCGGCCCCGGCATTGAGGATATGAACAACCCCGGCCTCTGCCGCTCTCTTTATTACCTCTTCTCTGTCACCGCTGTAACGGGAAAAATCCAGATGAGCGTGTGTATCGAACAATTCCATGTATGCAGTCCTCCTTTGAAATTCTTCCATTACATTAATTATATCTTTCCAGCCGGCTCGATGCAACTCGGAGAAATAATTTTCTGCCAAAAGTGATTTTCTGTAAAGGTTTTCTTGCTTCAATCTTTAAATAAACATTAATACAGAGAAAAGTTGTCAGGATCAATAAATCCACCGGTCAGAACTGATATTGTTTATATTTAAAAACCTTTGCTATAATGATAATTATAGCTTCCAGCATAAATAAATAAGCCTTTATAACACAACTATTTGACAGCTGAAACCAGGAAGAACCATAATTTCAACCAGCGAGGAGGAGAGAATATATGAAAGGAACTTTAATATCAACCTGGATCAATACACTCTCCCGTATTTATGGGGAGGATACTGTCGATAAGGCCAAACAGAAATCAAGCTGGGATGAGACCCTGATGATCTCACCGATGATGGATATAGAGGATGATAAAGCCAGAGATCTGGTCGAAACTGTGGCCTCTCAGAAGAACTTAAAATCAGCCGAGGTCTGGAAACAGCTGGGCCAGGAGAATATCAATTCTTTTGCCGAATGGTTCCCCAGTTATTTCCGGGGCAGGCAGCTGAAGAGCTTTTTGGAGATGATGGACACCGTTCACGAACAGCTGACCGGCATGATAGAAGGGGCCAACCCTCCTCGCATCATACCGGAAACAAGAGATGACGACATCCTGAGGCTGACCTACCGCTCTCACCGGGGCCTCAGAGATTACTTTCTGGGACTATTACAGGGCAGCTCCGATTTTTTTCAGGAGGATATCGAGATAAAGGAGATCGAACGCCGTTCGCAGGGCGATGAAAAAGAGCTGATCGTGGATTTACATTTTTCCGAGCCTTTCCGCACCCGCAGAAGCTACCTTCTGAATCGGCTTCTCTCGCTGGGCTTTCTGAGAAGTCTCAGCGCCAAGACCGCCCTTTTCGTCTTTTTCATAACCACACTCATAACCGGCATCGCCCTGCCGGGCTCCGAGCTCTGGTTTTATCCTCTGACAGGTGTTTTGAGCGGAGCTGCCACCTTTTTTGTCCATTCCGGGCTTATGAAGCCACAAAAGCTTCTGCACCAGGAATTCGCAGAGCTAAAAAATCTCGATCTGGAGGAGACCTCGGTGGTGGAGACCGCAGACGAATTCGAAGAATTTTTCTCGGAACTGGGCGAAATTCGCGCCGCCATCCGCAAGGATATTCTCTTTATCAAAGGCGGGACCGACGATATGTCGAGCTTCACCCAGGATTTTGTCGAGCTGGCCGATGAGATGAACAGTGTTTCTGATAATATATCCCAGGTGGTCGATGACGTGGCTCATGGCGCTGAGGAACAGGCCGAAGAAACCGAGGACTCAGCCTACATCGTCGATCAGAACGTATCCCAGATCGAGGATCTGGTCGAAGCCGGCAAAGACAGCAAACAGCAGCTGAATGAGGCTGTCGAAAATATACAGGATTCGGCCGGCAGGGTTGAGGAAGTGAACGATATGATCGCTGATATTCGCAAATCCTTCGCCGATGTGGACCGACGGGGCAGAGAGCTCTCCGAGCAGATAGAGGAGATCATGGAGATAGTCGAAACCGTATCTGACATCGCCAGCCAGACCAACCTGCTCTCGCTCAATGCCTCTATTGAGGCTGCCCGCTCCAGCGAGAACAGCCAGGGCTTTACGGTGGTCGCCGATGAAATCCGTGATCTGGCCGAGGAATCACGCCAGGCCGGTGAAAGAATCCAAAAAAATCTTCAGCATTTCACCGAGGAAGTTCAGAAGCTGACCGAGGGAATCAGTGCCCAGTTTGAAAATCTGGAAAAGAGCGACAGGGCTCTTTCCGAGGTAACCGAGGCCAATAAAGAAGCCAGCAACAGAATCGAGGACACCTCCCATCAGATAGTCGACATCGTCGACCGGCTCAACAGCGAAACTCAGAAAATCAAGGAGGTCATCGAAAACCTCAACTCACTGGCCGCCATTGCCGAAGAAAATTCGGCTTCGGCTGAGGAGATGAGCGCCAGCGTCAGCGATTATTCCGAGAAGATAAAGGAGATGACCGATTATATAGAGCAGATGGAGGAACTGGTCGAGAACTTCCAGGAAAGCTTCGCCGGCTACGACATATAATCACCACTATCCTTCTGTTTTTCATCTCCGGCTTTTCGCTGCCGCTTTATTATGTTATAATTATAGTTCGATGCTGGAATCTCAGGGGTGCTCATAACCTTAATCTTTGAGGCTTAACCTGAGGCTTAAAAAATATCGGAAGCTTTTTATCCTGCAGTATAACTAAATAAGCTTTTTCGCCGGGAAGTATACCCGGCATCAATCCAAAATCCAGCCTGGAAAGGAAGAATTTTTTGTGGACGATGGGAAAGAAATATATCTTGATAACAGCGCCACCACTCCCTGCCTGCCCGCTGCAGCCAGGGCTGTAAAAAAGGCTCTTAGACAAAATTACGGCAACCCTTCCTCGCTGCACGGCCGGGGAGTTGAGGCCAGCAAATTGCTTAAAAGCTGCCGGCAGGAAGCGGCTGATTTTCTGGCCGCCTCCCCGCAGCAAATTTTTTTCACCTCCGGCGGTACCGAGGCCAACAACCTGGCCATTATGGGAACGGCCGGCCGTCAAAAACATCAGGGCAAACATATTCTGACAACGGAGATAGAACACCCTTCAGTTTACCAGCCGATAAAATATCTGGAAGAAAATAGGGGCTTCGAGGTGACGCGACTCAAACCGGACGAGCGCGGCTTTATATCGGCGGAACGGGTGCAGGAAAGCCTGCGCTCTGACACCATCTTGCTCAGCGCGATGCAGGTTAATAATGAAACAGGAGCCCGTCAGCCTCTCGCGGAAATCGGTAATATTATCGGCGGCAGCGAGCTGCCGCTTTTTCATGTCGACGCTGTTCAGGCTCCGGGCAACGTGGGCACCCGGCCGGCCGCCTGGCAGGCCGATCTGGTCAGCTACAGCGGCCATAAATTCCAGGGGCCGAAGGGCACCGGATTTCTGTATACCAAAGATCCCAATCTGATAGAACCGCAGCTGCGGGGCGGCGGTCAGGAGAAAAATATGCGCAGCGGGACTGAAAATATGCCGGGCCTGGCCGGGCTCGAGGTCGCTCTCAGGGAACTGCCCGGCCTCTCCCCCGGCGAATCCAGCAGCCGGCTCGAAGATCTGCGGGCTTATTTTCTTGAGAAGCTGGAAGAACGAATGTCCCGGGCGGTGCTCAACAGCCCCCGGGAGGACTGCGCCCCCCATCTGATAAATTTTTCTCTGCCCGGCATCAAGGGTGAGGTCATTATAAATGCTTTGAGTCGGCGAAATATCTATATTTCCACCGGCTCCGCCTGCCATTCTCAGAAAGGCAGACTGAGCCGGGTTTTGCAGGCTATGGAGATAGAAGGGCCCAGGCTGGAAGGAGCTTTACGGGTCAGCCTCTCACCCTCTACCACCAGAAAAGAACTGGATGAATTTTTTGCAGCCTGTGCCGAAGAAAGCCAGCTTCTCTTTTGATCCGAACAGGCAGCTCAAAAAGGAGTGTTTTGTGATGTACAGCACCATACTGGTTAGATACGGCGAGCTGGGACTTAAAGGCCGAAATTTTGATGAGTTTCAGCAGTCGCTTCTGGATGATATCGAAAGGCGGCTGGGACCCTGTCTGGATTTCAGCTTCGACACCACATACGGCCGTATTTTTATATATCCAGAGGGAGAACTGCTTCACATCGATGATAATATTATCAGAGCTTTAAAATACACCCCCGGAATAGTCAGCTTCAGCCCTGCCATCCAGCTGCCGGCAGATGCCGATCTCGAGCTTTTGGGGGATAAGGGTGTCGAACTGCTGCCTGAAACCGCCCCCGAAGGCGAGCTGACCTTCAAGGTGGAAACCAACCGGGCCAACAAGAAATACCCCTACGACAGCATGGAGATAAGCAAAAAGATGGGAGCCCGGGTGCTCCGGGAATTCGAAGACTCCGACCAGTTCGATTTCGAGGTCGATGTGCATGACCCGGAGATTCTGCTCGAATACGATGTGCGCGATAACGGCATTTTCATCTTCACCGAACGTTACGAGGGGCCCGGGGGGCTGCCGGCCGGCACCTCGGAAAAAGCTCTGCTTCTGCTCTCGGGAGGAATAGACAGTCCCGTGGCCGGCTGGCAGGTCATCAGGAGAGGAGTTCAGCTGACCAACCTCTATTTTCACACGCCCCCTTATACCGGTGAAAGGGCGCTGGAGAAAGTCAGAGACCTGACGCGGGTTTTGGCCCGCTACAACGGACCGACAGATCTTTATATCTCGAATATCACCGGGATCCAAAAACAGATCTGGTCCAATCTGCCCCGCTCTTTTTCCATCACGCTGCTCAGGCGGATGATGATGCGCATCGCCTCCGGCCTGGCCGAAGAGCTGGGAGCAGCTGGAATTGTCACCGGCGACAGCATAGGTCAGGTAGCCAGTCAGACACTGGCCAGCCTCAGGACTATCTCGGCTGCTTCAGAGCTGCCGCTGATGCGGCCGCTTTTGACAGCCGACAAACAGGATATCATCTCTCAGGCTCGCGACATCGACACATATTCGATTTCGATAAGACCTTACGAGGACTGCTGCACCCTCTTCATACCCGACAACCCCATCACCCGCCCCCGATTAAAACGGGTAAAAGAGCTGGAAGAGGATCTCGATATAGATTCTCTGGTGACAGAAGCGCTGAATTCTCTGCAGCGCGAGCAAATCAGCTCCGGAAAGGACACAGGACAGGATGAATAAACAGAATCGATACCGGCGGCTTATCTCTTCTTTTGCCGAAGTCAGACGAATTTCGATCAGCGAAGATGAACCCATGAAAAGACATACCAGTCTGCGCATCGGAGGGCCGGCCGATCTATTCATTGTCCCCCGCCGGCGCGAAGCCGCCCTGGAGGTCTTCAAAAAACTTGAATCAGCTGATATTCCCTGGTCGGTGACAGGAGCCGGCAGCAATCTGCTGGTGGCTGATAGAGGTATAAGGGGAGCGGCAGTGAAACTTTCCGATCTCGATCGGGTTGAGATCGAGGGCAGCTCGATAAAGGCTGAGGCCGGGATTTTGCTGGGTCGACTGGCCGAAATTTCCGCCCGGTCCGCCCTTTCTGGACTCGAGTTCGCCAGCGGTATACCCGGTACTCTGGGCGGAGCAATTTTTATGAACGCCGGAGCTTACGGAGGCCAGATGCAGGATGTCTTAAAAGAGGTAGAAGTTTTTTCGCCGCAGGATAAGCGATCCTACCGGCTGAAAAAAGAAGAGCTCGAGCTTTCTTACCGCAGCAGCCGGCTGCAGCAGGAAGGCTGTATAGCGGTTTCGGCCGTGCTCGAGTTAAGCCGGGGCGAAAAAGAACAGATTCTGGAGAGAATGGCCGAGCTCGAATACAAACGCTGGCTCAAGCAGCCGATGGACTGTCCCAGCGCCGGCAGCACCTTCAAGCGACCGGAAGATGATTACGCCGGACGCCTGATAGAAGCAGCCGGTTTTAAAGGCAGTCGTGTCGGCAACGCTATGGTTTCCCAAAAACACGCCGGCTTTATAGTGAATCTCATAGAAAAAGGCGGCGCAGAGGCCGCCGAGGTGATCGAACTGATGCGCAGGGTGCAGAGAGGAGTCGAGGAGGAGTTCGACATCACTCTGGAACCCGAACCCCGTCCTCTTGGTGATTTTCCCCCGGATGAGTTAACGCCACCTTTTCCGAACGGGACAGCTGTTTGAGGGCATATTCCCGCTTTTGAGCCCCGGAACGGGTATCAAACTCCTCCCAGTAAATGAGGACAACCGGAGTTCGGCCCCGGGTATAAGCAGCTCCTTCACCGGCATTATGCTCTCTTACCCGGCGCTTTAAATCGGTCGTATAGCCCGTGTAGATAGTGTCATCGCTGCAAAGCAGCATGTAAGCGTAATGAGACATCATATTTCGGCATCGAGCCTGAGCAGATCTACAAGATGTTCTTTTTCTTCTTCTATCAATTTATCCAGAGCTTCGGCTGTCGTGCCGGTATTATCCTCCTTCATCTCGGTGTAAAGCAATATAGAGTCTTTTTCGGCCTGAATTGCCATACCGAGGACCTCTTCGAGATCCCGGGCCTCGACTTTTTCTTCTTCGTCGGCCGGAAAGACCGAGAATTCGACCAGAGCTTCCAGATAGGCGCTGACATCGCTGTCAGTCACGTACTCGTCCTCGCGGCCGGTTTCCTGCTGGAAATCTTCCTGCAGCTTTTGAAAGCGCCGGTAATGATCGTTTTCGTCAGCAGCCAGACGCAGGAAAAGTTTTTCAGCCTCGCTGTTATCGGTCAGTTCAGCCTGGTTCTGATAAAAATTCTCGCCCTTCTCTTCGATATCTTTGGCCATCTCAAGAACTTCGTTGAAACTGAAACTTCCTTCTATCATTATCATTAAACCCCCTGTAAATTTTAGACCGGTAAAACCGGTCCTTTTATCCATTTTGAATTTTTCCCATCATAATCTTCTTTAATAAAATTATAGGCAGGAAGATTTTCTCCTGCCTGCATTGTGAGAAATACAAAACTTTAATAGGGAGTGTGAGCAAATTTATGGAACGCAGGAAAGAAATCGAACTGAGCGAAAATGCCGAACAGATACTCAAAGCCCGTTATCTGAAAAAAAATGGCGATGGCGAATTGATAGAAACTCCAGAAGAGATGTTTTACCGGGTGGCCCGAAACATAGCCGAAGCCAATCAAAAATATGATGAACCGGTCGAACCGGCCGCCCAAAAATTTTATGACGTCATGACAGCGCTCGAGTTTTTGCCCAACTCCCCCACGCTTATGAACGCTGATAATGATCTGCAGCAGTTGAGCGCCTGTTTTGTACTGCCCGTGGAGGACAGCATGGAAGATATTTTCGAGGCCATAAAAAATGCTGCCCTGATCCATAAGAGCGGGGGCGGCACCGGCTTCAGCTTTTCCCGTCTGCGCCCCAGAGATGACCGCGTGCGCTCGACCGGCGGCGTCGCCAGCGGGCCGGTTTCCTTTATGCACGTCTTCGATGCTGCTACCGACACCGTCAAGCAGGGCGGCAAAAGGCGCGGCGCCAACATGGGAGTTTTGAGAGTGGATCATCCCGACATCCGCGAATTCATTTCCTGCAAGGAAGATGAGGATGAGCTCAATAACTTCAATATCTCAGTGGCCCTGACCGAGAATTTTATGAAGGCAGTCGAATCCGGAGGAACCTACGAGCTTATCAATCCCCGCACCGAAGAGGCGGTGGCCAGCGAAAACGCCCGGGAGATATTCGAGATGGTTGTCGAAAGGGCCCACGGCAACGGAGAGCCGGGGATAATATTCCTCGACCGCATCAATGAGGACAATCCCACTCCCGCCCTGGGCGATATTGAGAGCACCAACCCCTGCGGCGAGCAGCCGCTTTTGCCCTACGAAGCCTGCAACCTGGGTTCTATCAACCTCTCCCGCATGGTTAAAGGTGAGCCGGGTCAGGCCGGGATAGATTATGATAAACTGGAGGAAACCACCCGTACCGCTGTGAGGTTTCTGGACAACGTCATAGACATGAACGAATTTCCCCTGGCCGAGATCGAGGAGATGGTCCGGGGAAACCGCAAGATAGGTCTGGGAGTTATGGGCTACAGCGATATGCTGCTCAAACTGGGACTGCCCTATGACAGCAAACCGGCGGTGAACACCGCCCGCGAAATTATGGAGTTTATACGCGAGACAGCCCGTTCTGAATCCCACCGGCTGGCGGAAAAACGCGGTCCCTTTCCCAACTATCAGGACAGCATCTACGACAAACCCTACCGCAACGCCACCACGACGACTATTGCTCCCACCGGCTCTATCAGCATCCTGGCCGACACCAGCAGCGGCATCGAGCCTATCTTTGCCCTCTGCTATGAGCGCAACGTGCTGGATGACACCCTGATCGAGGTTCATCCTGTTTTTAAAGAGATGGCGGAAAAGCGGGGCATATTGAGCGATGAGCTGATCGACAGCCTGACCGGTCGGAACTCGATCCAGGATATGGAGAAAATCCCCCGCGATATCAGAGATATCTTCGTCACCGCTCATGATATCAGTCCCGAATGGCATGTGAGAACTCAGGCGGCTTTCCAGGAAAACGTCGATAATGCGGTGAGCAAAACCGTCAACTTCAGAAATGATGCCACCATCGATGATGTGCGCGAGGTCTATCGACTGGCCTACGAGCTGGGCTGTAAGGGTGTTACCATCTACCGCGACGGCAGCCGCTCCGAACAGGTACTGACCACAGATGATTCGCAGCAAAAACCGGCCGAAAAATCCGGTCTCACCAAACGAGAAAGACCTCAAATCACAGTGGGAACCACCGAGAAGACGGAGATCGGCTGCGGCAAACTTTATATTACCATCAACTCAGATGATGTCGGTATCTGTGAGGTCTTTACCACCACCGGCAAGGGCGGCGGCTGTCATGCTCAGTCGGAAGCTATCAGCAGGCTGGCTTCGCTGGCTCTGCGCAGCGGGGTGGCCTTAGAGGAGATAAGCAGACAGCTCAAGGGAATTCGCTGTGAGGCGGCCATGATCAGCGAAGAAGTTCATAACCTCTCCTGTCCCGATGCCATAGGTCGGGCCCTGGAGGATTTTGCCGAAAAAACCGATCGGGACGAGATAAATCTCGATGATATCCTGCACAACTCGGAGATTGTAAAGCAGAAAGCCGCCCGCGCTGCCGCCGGGGGCGAAGATGACAGAGGTGAAAATTCGGAACCTGAATTTTCCGGTTATCAACCCGCCCGTCTCTCACAGGAGCGGACCTGCCCCGACTGCGACAGCCAGCTCGAAAGCGATGGAGGCTGCGTGGTCTGCCGCAGCTGCGGCTGGTCCCGCTGCGGTTAAATACTCAGGGACTAATAAACCCCCGGCGGACTGAGCTCTCCGCCGGGGGCTTTTGATTTCCGGATCTTTTTGGATTTTTAAACAGACGGCTGCAGCGGCGAATTTCGAAGGATTTTATTCTTCATCCAGGAAGGGATAGCCATGATCCCGGGGAGGACGCAGATTTTCCTTGATGGTTCTGGGCGAAAGCCAGCGCATCAAATTCCAGCGGCTGCCGGCTTTGTCGTTGGTACCTGAAGCCCGGGCACCGCCGAAGGGTTGTCGGCCGACCACAGCACCGGTGGGTTTGTCATTTATATAAAAGTTGCCGGCCGCATAGGTGAGCTTCTCGCGGGCCAGATCGACAGCCTGCCGATCACGGGCGAATATTGCTCCGGTAAGGCCATAAGGTGAGGTTTCATCGCAGATCTCGAGTATCTCCGCAAAACTTTCCTCATCGTAAAGATAGATGGTCAGCACCGGACCGAATATCTCCTCGCGCATCGTCCGGTAGCGGGGAGAGTGCGCCAGAATCACTGTCGGCTCGATAAAATAGCCCTCGCTGTCATCATAATCTCCGCCGCAGATTATTTCAGCTTCGTCGGCCTCCCGGGCGTCCTCTATATATTCGGTGATCTTCTCGAAGGCAGCTTCATCTATCACGGCATTGACGAAATTGCTGAAATCCTCGACATCGCCCATCGTCAGATTATCTATCTTCTGCAGAAGCTCCTCCTCCATATCGCTCCAGTAATCCTCGGGAATATAGGACCTGGAGATGGCCGAGCACTTCTGCCCCTGATATTCATAGGCTCCTCTGATAAGGGCGGTCATCAGCTCATCGGGATCGGCGCTCTCGTGGGCGATGACGAAATCCTTGCCGCCAGTCTCGCCCACCAGACGGGGATAGTCGCGATAATTTTCGATATTCTGGCCGACCTGGCTCCATATCTCCCGAAAGGTTGATGTTGATCCCGTGAAGTGGACTCCGGCCAGCTCTTCGCTGCCCAGAATTACAGGTCCTATCTCCCTGCCTTTGCCCGGCAGAAAGTTGATTACTCCAGCCGGCAGGCCGGCTTCCTGCAGAAGCTTAAAATAATAGTAGTTGGAATAGATGGCAGAAGAAGCGGGCTTCCAGACTGCTGTATTTCCGCAGACCGCCGGCGCTCCGGGCAGATTTCCGGCTATAGAGGTAAAATTAAAGGGTGTGACCGCAAATACAAACCCCTCGAGCGGTCTGTATTCGATCATGTTGATCTCGGTCTCGGTAGAAGCGGGCTGATTGCTGTAAAGCTGGCTCAAAAAATAATTGTTGAAGCGGAGAAAGTCGATCAATTCGCAGGCAGAATCGATCTCGGCCTGATGGGCGCTCTTGCTCTGTCCCAGCATGGTCGAGGCATTCACCGTCGCCCGCCAGGGTCCTGAAAGCAGAGAAGCGGCCCGCTCGAAGATACTGACCCTGTCCTCCCAGTCAAGCTGGTTCCAGCTTTTTTTAGCCTCGAGCGCAGCTTCTACGGCCATCTCGGCCTCTTCGGCCCCGGCCCGATGGTAGCGGGCCAGCAGAATGCTGTGATCATGCGGGCATCTTATATCGACCAGATCGCCCGTTTTTACCTCTTCTCCCCCGATGTAGAGGGGAATCTCGATCGGATCCTGTTCTCTGAGCCTGGCCAGCTCCTCCTTCAGCTCCTGTCGTTTTTCGCTGCCGGGAGCATAATCGAGAACCGGCTCGTTTTCCGGTCTTTCCAGCTCGAAAATTTTGTTATTGCCCATAATAAATTTCTCACCTCAGATTGTATTTTTTATGGATCTTCCTGTCTTTAGTTGGCAAATAGGTGCGTCAAAAACCTCATTTAGTTCTACTGTAAGATATAAAGCTGCGTTCACAATGAAATTTTTCACCGGCGGTTCCGGAGAAAAACCCGAGTTTCAATCTGTGTCCTGTCTGAATATCAACAAATCTGTGTAACAACAAAAGCTAAAATAAAACTTTCATACCACGGAAGGCTCCAGGATTAGATCACCCCGCTCAAACCTCTTTAACTCGAGGTCCAGATCGAGCCGCGGCTTTTGATCGGTCATCATTTCGGCCAGAATTATAGCCGTCATGGGCGCTATCATAAAGCCGTGCCCGCTGAAACCGACCGCCATGTAAAAGCCGGGTACCTCCTCGGGCTGATCGATTATGGGCTGATGATCGGGTGTGAGACAATAAAGCCCGGCCCACTGACGCAGCACTCTGAGTTCGGCCAGCGGCGGCAGCAGGTTGACCGCTTTTTCCGCCATCTCCTCCAGAAAATGCCAGCTCGAATTTATGTTTAGGCTCTCGGGCTCGTCCGGATCCCCAAACCCCATGACAAAAGGCCCTTTAGGGGTCTGCTGGCAGTAAATATTATAGGAAAAAGACATGACCATCGGGCCCTGTATCGGTTCGGACCGCTCGGTGACAAGAATCTCGTGTCTTTCGGATTTGACAGGCAGATCGAGTCCGACCATCTCACCCACCTGACCGGCCCTGCCTCCGGCGGCATTAACCACCTGGCGTGTGCTTATTTTGCCGTCCTCGGTGATCACTGCTGCCACCCGGCCCGAATCATCCAGCTCGATATCCAGAGCCCGTGTATAGGTTCTGACATCCACCCCTGCTCTCCGGCAGGCCTTTACATATGCATCCACCACTTTGAAAGGGTCGGCATGGCCATCGGTCGGGCAGAAAGCTCCCCCGACCACCCGGCGGGTGTTGAGATGAGGAACCAGCTCTTCAGCCTCTTCCGGACTGACTTCCCGGGAGGGAATATCCAGGCTTCTCTGCAGCTCTATATTCCGACGAAACTGTTCCATCTCTTCCTTCGAAAAGGCCAAAAGCAGGTAACCCTTCTGCTTGAGACCGATATCATCCTCATAACCGAGCCTGGCCTCCAGGTTTTCAAAGATATCCATGCTGCCCCGGGCCAGCCGGCAGTTCATCTCGGTTCCCCACTGCTGGCGGATGCCGGCTCCGCAGCGCCCGGTGGCGCCGCTGCCCGGATAGGATTTTTCCAGCACCACGATATCATCGCGGCCCTGGTGGGCCAGATTGAAAGCCGTGGCCAGACCGACAACACCCCCGCCGATGATGACAGCTTCGGCTGTATCAACCATCGCTCTCACCGCCTTCAGATCGGGCGGCCAGCACGCCCAGTTCGACTCCTTCCAGCGGCGGCCGACTTACGGGCAGATCGATCTCCTCCTGATCCCGGTCGAGTTCCCGGGCCAGAATGGTCGAGATAAGCTCCAGGCAGGTGCGACCCTGGCAGGGGCCCATGCTCAACCTGGTTTTGCGCTTTATCTCCTCGACAGTGGTATAACCCTCGGCCACGACCTGTTTGATCTCGGCCAGAGTTATATCCTCACACCTGCAGATTATCGTCTCCTCATCCTCCTTTAGTCGTCGAAAATGTCTGGTCCGGGCCAGCCCGTTCTTTTCCACGGCCAACCAGACCACCGGCGTCTTCTGCGCACCCCGGTAGGTATTTACCCGCACCACCTCGGCCCGGGCTGTCTTTTCACCGGCGTGATCGAGAGCAATGACTTCCTCCCCCTCCTGCGGAAGCGGAGTGAATTCATAGGGAAGTCCTACCAGACCTTTATCCTCACTGTAAGTATAGTCCAGCACAAAAGCCGCCAGGCCGGGGCAGGCCGCAATACAGCGTCCGCAGCCGGTACAGGCTTCCGAATCCAGCTCGGGCAGTTCGTTTATATCTTCAAACTCATCGACTGCCTCCACGGGACAGGCATAATAACAGGGGTCGCAGGGGATTTCTTCGAAACATTCAAAAACGGCCACCGGCCCCTCTTCCAGCCGCTCCCGGGAAGGCAGCGCCTTATCGAGCTCAGCTTCTGCAGGAATACCTGTCTTTTTCAGCATCTTTTTTCCTCCTCAAACGGGCGATACCCTCTCTGATTTCGGAACTTATCGGTCCGCCGCGCAGCTCCTCCAGGCCAGACCGGGCCTGCCTGCGGCCTGCGCGAGCTTTTTCGATGGCCCCGGAAAACCGGTCGGTCGGACCGCTCTTTTTTTGGAAAACATCTTCCGCTGCCCGGGCAGCAGACAGCTCTCCCTCCAAAATGGCCGCAGTGGCCTCTTCAACTCCCGCGGCATCCCCGGCTACGAAGACCATCTCGCGGCTGGTCCTCAGCGAGGAATCACGCCAGGGAACGTCCCCACCCAGAAGCGGAGAATAAACCATCTCACAGCCGGCCTGTACAGCCAGATCAACCTGGGGAGAAAGCCCCACCGCCAGGCAGATGGTGTCGACCTCCAGCTCGCGCTCGGTTCCCGGTTCCGGCTGCCAGTTCTCATCTATCTCCTGAATTACCGCACCCTCGACCTCCTGTTCTCCTCTGGCTCGAATGAGGGTATGGCGCGTCAGAACAGGCACTCCACAGCGCCTTATCTTGGTGGCATGAACGGCATAACCGCCCACTTTGTTTTCCGCTTCGACCACAGCTGCCACTCCAATATCAGCCTGCAGAAGCTGATAGGCGACGATCAGACCTATATTGCCCCCGCCGACCATCAAAACGTTTTCACCGGGACGAATCCCGTACTGATTCATCAGTGTCTGCACAGCTCCAGCTCCGTAAACTCCCGGCAGATCATTGCCCGGAAAGGCCAGCATTTTTTCCGAGGCCCCGGGAGCTAATATCAACCGCTCCGGCTTCAGCCTCTTCATTTTTTCACCGTCTGTGTAGGTCAGAACATCATCCTCATAAAAACCCTGGGCCGGCGAACCCAGCAGAATATCTACCTCATCTTTTTGGGAAAGTTGCTGACGAAAATGTTCGGCTATCTCAATGCCGCGCATTCCGGCATACTCATCATGAGCGCCGAAAAATTTATGGGTCTGCTTTACCAGCTGCCCGCCCAGAAAATCATCGCGCTCGAGCAAGACAATATCTTCCAGCCCCAGCTCAGCAGCTTTGAGCGCGGCCGCCAGACCGGCCGGTCCTCCGCCGACGATGGCCAGATTGCACTCTCTCAACGACTATCACCTCTATTCTCTCTCTGCTCTTCAACCACCATGCCCTCCTCGACCCTGGTGACGCAGGTTTTGACATTGCGGCGCCCGTCGACGATCATATAACAGGACGAGCAGTTGCCGATGGCGCAAAAAAAGCCGCGGGGACGATCATGGTGAAGGCTCTTTTTAAGCTCTCTGACCCCGGCAGCATGGAGCGCTGCTGCTATGGTCTCTCCGCGATAGGCCTCTATCTCCTCATCCTCATAATAAAATGTGATCTTATCCTTCTCCGCCCGCTCAAAATCCAGCACCGGATGATCTTCTATTCTCATATCTATAACACACCCCTTTTCCCGATCCCGCCTCAGCAGTGTTAAATCAGCATCAGCAGCTTCAGCTCCGCTGCAGATGCCCGGTTAAAAAGCTCTATAAGTAAAATTAAATATTAAAACGGAAAAACCTTGTTGAAGAATGAAAATTTTCGCAGCTGGAGATCGGATTCAGTTTATCGAAAAAGTCGACAAAAAGGTTTGGACATAGGGGGAAAATGAGTTATAATAATATTAAGCTGGCACAAATGATTATGGATACAATTATAAGCTGGCAGAGGAGGCATAAAACATGCTCGATTATGAAGGAATTGCTGAACTTTTGGGAGAAGAGGCTGAATTTCTGCTCGAACACGAGAGTACGACCTATCCCGGAGAAAAATTGGTGGAGCCAGGACCGGATGTGGTGGACAGAGTTTTCGCCCGCACAGATCGCTCGCCTCAGGTATTGAGAAATCTGCAGAGCATCATCGATCACGGCCGCCTGGGCGGCAGCGGCTATATCTCTATTCTGCCTGTCGACCAGGGTATAGAGCATTCGGCCGGCGCCTCTTTCGCCCCCAACCCTGATTATTTCGATCCCGAAAACATAGCCAGACTGGCCGTCGAAGGAGGCTGCAATGCCGTCGCCTCGACCCTGGGAGTTCTGGGCAGCGTTTCCCGACAGTATGCCCACAAAATTCCCTTTATTGTGAAATTAAATCACAACGAACTGCTCAGCTATCCCAAACGATATGATCAGATCTTCTTCTCAAGCGTGGAAAGAGCTTTCGAGCTGGGAGCTGCCGGTGTGGGGGCCACAATTTATTTCGGTTCTCCCGAAAGCAACCGTCAGATCCAGGAAGTAGCTGAAGCCTTCGAATATGCCCACGAACTGGGTCTGGTCACCGTACTTTGGGCCTATCTGCGCAACAGCGAATTCAAAACTGAGGAAGAGGATTATCACTCCGCTGCCGATCTAACCGGTCAGGCCAACCACCTGGCCTCGACACTTGAAGCCGACATCGTCAAGCAAAAACAGCCGGAGACGAACGATGGCTATCGCGAGCTCGATTTTGGCCGCACCGATGATCTTGTTTATGAAGAGCTGACCTCCGACCATCCCATCGATCTCACCCGCTATCAGGTGCTCAACTGCTATAACGGACGCATCGGCCTGATCAACTCCGGCGGCGCTTCAGGTGAAAACGATCTTGAGCAGGTTGTCAGAACCGCTGTCATCAACAAACGAGCCGGCGGTATGGGACTTATAACCGGACGCAAGGCCTTCCAGAAACCGATGGAAGAAGGTATAGAAATACTCAACAGCATCCAGGATGTCTATCTCTGCGATGAAATAGATCTGGCCTGATCGGCGGTCGGATTTTCATAGATGAGTAAAAAGCTTCTTTGATGCTCCAGCTGGATTTCCGGCCGGCAGCGAGCGCTGCCGGCCGGTTATTAGTTTTTATTTTTCTCGCGAAGATCACGAGCCAAAAAATAAATGATAATAATAGCTGGAAGATCCAAAATACCAGGACTGCAAACCCCTATCGGGAGATGATACCATCACAAAAAATACCGCCGAGGTAAAAATACCCCGGCCTCTTTACAGGGCCAGGATCATTGAGAGACCGAATCGCTTTGTACTCGACTGCAGATGCTGTTTTACCGAAAAAAAGCGCAAAATCTATCTGGCCGATCCGGGAAGGCTGCCGGAGATAGCCGTTCCCGACCGCATGATATACTACCATCCGGCCGAAAAATCGGATAGAAAAACAGAGGGCACGGCCGTGCTGGCCGCTGTTGGCGATACTCTGGTCTCGATCAATTCTCATCGGGCCAATCGCGTGGCCGAACTGGGCCTCAGAACGGGTGCTTTCAGCCAGCTCGAAGAATGGCAGCTGCAGAAGAGCGAGTTCAGCTGGGGCAGCTCTCGTTTTGATTTCCTGCTGAAAAGAAAGGAGATGATAAAAGAAGTTGAAAAAGATGATGAGAATCAAAAAGAAAAAGGTGAAAACCGGCTTCTGCTCGAGGTTAAAAGCGTCACCTGGGTGCGAGAGGAGATCGCCTGCTTTCCCGATGCAGTGACCAGCCGGGGACGGCGTCATGTGGAGGAGCTGATCAGATGGCAGCAGGAGACCGGGGGCAGAGCCATGGTTCTCTTTCTTCTGGGCAGGAATGATGCTGCCAGCTTCCGGCCCTGCCGGGAGATAGATCCTGACTTCGCCGACAGCCTGAAGTCAGCTCGGGATGCAGGCGTGATCATCTCCGCCTACAGATCCCGGGTCAGCTTAAGCGGCATCAGGCCGGGTGAAAAGCTGCCCGTAAACTGGCAACAGGAGTGAAAATATTGGCTGTAAGATATAAAGCGAAGTGATACTCGAAATTTTTCGAAACTCAGGTTGAGCCCATGGCCAAATAATAGTGTCCCCGGCTCAGGATATGCCGGGCTGAGCGTGTGCTCAGGGACAAGCTTTTGCGAAGGGAGCGCAATTTTTGGACGAAAACTTCACTTAAACAGAGGAAAAATTTCATTGTGAACGAAGCTTTATATCTTACAGTAAAACTAAATGAGGTTTTTTACACACCTTTTAACCAGCTGAAGACAGGAAGATCCACTACTCTTTGCCCTCGAGAAGCGGGACGAATCTGACCGGATTTAGTTTCCGGGTATCATAGCGCCCGCCTCCCGTGCGTTTGACCAATACCAGCTGCTGTTGAAATACTTTGCGGCTGATCGGAATTATCATGCGGCCGCCTATTGCCAGCTGTTTTTTTAAATGATCGGGGATTTTTCCGGCAGCCGCGCTGACTATGATACCATCGAAAGGGGATTTTTCCGACCAGCCCCGGGTTCCGTCTCCGTGCTTTATCTCCAGGTCATACCCCAGATCCTTGAGATTTTTTCTGCTCATCTCGACCAGCGAACTGCGGCGCTCCACCCCGTATACCTCTGCCGCTATCTCAGCCAGCAGGGCCAGCACATAACCGCAGCCGCTGCCGACCTCGAGCAACCTGTTATCGCCTTCCGGCTTTATCTTCTCCATCATATAGGCGACAATATATGGTTGACTTATGGTCTGTTCCTCACCTATGGGCAGGGGGTGATCCCGATAGGCCTTATGCCGGTTTTTTTCGGGCACAAATTCATGGCGGGGGACCTGTCTGAAAGCTTCGAGAATTTTTCCATCATCTATGCCCCGTCTTTTTAGCTGGTTTTCGATCATCTCTTCCCGGGCCTGCCGATACTTTTCTCGCACTGATCTCGCCCCTTTCTGATAGTTATTCATCCACATGATATTATTCTCAGAGCGAAACTCCTTCAGCTGAGGGAAGCAGTTTTCTCGGAGCCCTCCTCAAACTGCATCTCATAAAATCTATAATAGTCCCCGCCCCGGGCAACCAGTTCCTTGTGACTGCCTCGCTCCTTGATGCGGCCGTCTTCGACAAAAAGTATCTCATCTGCATCTACTATAGTAGCCAGCCTGTGAGCAATAACAAAGGTTGTTCGGTGCTCGGTCAACCGCTCTATAGCCTCCTGTATCAATTTCTCGGTCTCGAGATCGACGGAGGAAGTGGCTTCGTCTAAAATCAAAATCTGCGGGTTTTTCAAAAATGCTCTGGCTATAGATACGCGCTGCCGCTGGCCGCCCGAAAGCCTGAGCCCTCTCTGTCCGACCTGAGTATCATAACCTTCCGGTAGATCGTTGACTATAAAATTGTGAGCATTGGCAGCCCGGGCAGCTTCTATTATCTCATCTTCATCAGCCCCCGGTTTACCGTAGGCGATATTCTCGGCCACGCTGTCAGAAAATAGATAGTCATCCTGCATAACCATGGCGAAAGCACTTCTCAGCTCACGCACGGAAAAACCCCTGATATCGCTGCCGTCAATTCTGATCGAACCGGAGTCGAGCCCGTAAAGACGGGGCATCAGCCTGACTATCGTCGTTTTACCGGCGCCGCTGGGACCGACCAGAGCTATCGTCTGCCTGGGGTCAGCCGCAAAGGATACTCCTTTCAGAACCTGTTCTTCCTCCTCGTAACAAAAATTCACGTCTTCAAATTCGACTCTGCCTTCAAAGCTGGGCGGTTTGGGCACGCCGACAGATTCGCTTTCAATCTCCGGTGTTCTTTCCATATGCTTATAATAGCGCTCCATGCTGGCAAAAAAGCGGCTCAAATCCTCGGTCATGTGGACCATTCTCAAAATAGGAGCCCGGAACTGCTGAAGATAGGCATAAAAAGAGACGATAGTACCGACTGTGATCGTACCCAGCGCGGTGAGATACCCGCCAAAACCTAGCACAATCAGCACTCCCATGCTGTTTAAAAGCCGGGACCCGGGAAAGAGCAGACTGATATATTTTATGGCATTGAGCCTTTTATCGGTATGCTCCTGAGTGGTCTCCTGGAATCTCTCCAGCTCTTCCCTCTCGCTTACGAAAGCTTTGATAACCTTGATGCCGGCCAGATTATCCTCGAGCCTGTCGCTGATATCAGCTTTAGCTTCGCGGGTCTCGCGGAAAGCTTCGTGCATCCGCTGGATCAAAAGCCGCGAGAATATATAAAGAGCCGGAACAAAGATCAGGGTAACAAGCGTCAGGGAGACGCTCATATAGAGCATTATCAGCACGGTACCGCCGATGAGCACCAGCGAATTGATCACAGCTTCCGGGCCGTGATGTACGAACTCCTGCAGCTTGTTGAGGTCGTCAATTATCCGGGACATGAGTTCGCCGGTTTTCTTGCGATCATGAAAATTCATCGATAGACGCTGATAGTGCTGATAGAGATCATTGCGCATATCCCGCACGCTTTCCTGAGCTATGCGGTGGCCGTGATATATGGTGTGTTTTCGGACCAGCGCTCTGGCTATGAATATGACCAGAGCGGCTCCCACCAGCATCCCCAGGCGGCCGAAATTCTGGTTCGGAATGGCTTCGTCGATAATTTCGCGCATTATCAGAGGCGGTATCAGCAATAATACCGCAGCTACAATATGCAGAAACTGGACTTTGATAAAATCATTGCGGTAATTCTTCAGATGAATGCGATAAAATCTTCCCAGCATCTCTTTATAGGTATAATCATAATTTCCTTCATCACTGCTAGCGTCTTCACAAGCGGACAAATATATCCCCTCCTAAAATACAGGAAAGTTTCAATCCTGCAGAATTGCATTATACCATATCGACAGCATAACAACAAACAGATCAGATCCCGAACTCATCAGGAGGAGCCTCGCTGAGCCCAAAGTTATGCAGAATTCCCTGCAGAATTCTTTCCGAGGCTCTCCCATCCCCATAGGGGTTGGGACGGGAGCGCACCTCGCGGTGAAATTCATCATCTTCCAGAAGCCGCCCGGCTGTCTTGAGTATACTCTCTTTATTTGTTCCTGCCTTCAGCACTGTGCCGGCCCTTATAGCCTCCGGCCTCTCGGTATTATCGCGCATCAGCACAACCGGAACATCCAGAGCCGGAGCCTCCTCCTGAATGCCTCCCGAATCTGTCAATGCCAGCCGCGCCCGGGACATAAGAGAGATAAAATGACTGTAAGCCAGCGGTTCGGTGAGGTGGACGTTTGCCTGATCTTTGAGCAGAGCCTCTGCCGGCTTCTGCACGCCCGGATTTAGATGCACGGGAAATACCACCTCAACCCGCTCATATCGAGCTGCCAGTTCCCGAACCCCGGCAAAAATTTTCTTCATCTTCCCGCCAAAATTTTCGCGCCTGTGGGCGGTCAGCATGACGAGATCGATCTCATCCGCCGCGGCCTTATTCTTCAACAACTGCAGCCGGGGAGGGAGTTCAGGATCCAGGCCGGCTATCCTCTGCACGGCATCTATCACGGTATTACCCGTGACCAAAATCCTTTCCTCTTCGATGCCTTCGGCCCGCAGATTATCGCGGCTGGCGGAGGTAGGAGCGAAATGCAGCTCGGCCAGAGCGTCCGTCAGCTGACGATTCATCTCCTCGGGAAAGGGAGAATAACGATCGTATGAGCGCAGCCCCGCCTCCACATGCCCCACCGCAATCTGCTGATGGTAGGCGGCCAGCGAGGCAGCCAGGGTTGTGGCGGTGTCGCCGTGAACAAGAACCAGCCCGGGATCATGTTCGGCCAGCACCCCGCGCAGGCCCGCGAGCACCCGGGCGGTCAGATCGCTCAGATGCTGATCTTCTTCCATCAATTCCAGATCTATATCGGGTGTGAGCTCGAAACTGACCAGCATCTGGTCAAGAAGCTCCCGCTGCTGCCCGGTGACCGTGAGAGTGTGATCGAGTCGGGAGCTGGATTCTATCTTCTCTATCACCGGCGCCAGTTTGACCGCCTCGGGCCTGGTGCCAAAGATGGACATAACCTTAAACTTTTTTCGAGCTGTCACCTCGCCGCCTCCTTTCTGAGGTATCCTCCCTGCCCTGCCAAAACCGGTCTGGCCCTGAGCGGGAGTTCATGATAAAATTAAAGTGCCGAGGAGAGGACAAAAATTAAGGGGGTAAAATCCATGGGTATTTTTTATAATTTTCCAGCCGAAAAAGACATGCAGTGCGATGTTAAGCTCTTTGCCTCCGAAAAAATATATGATGAGATAGAGGACACAGCCCTCAATCAGCTTTTAAGCGCAGCCACCCTGCCGGGAGTTACAGCAGTGGTGGGCATGCCCGATCTTCATCAGGGTTATGGGCTCCCCATAGGCGGAGTTATGGCCTGTTCAACGGACGGGCCGGTTTCCCCGGGAGCTGTCGGTTTCGACATAAACTGCGGTGTGAGGCTTATAAGAACCGGCATGCAGGCAGATGAAATCGAAGGAAGACGCCAGGAAATCCTGCGGATGCTGTCCGGAACGGTGCCTGCCGGATTGGGAGAGGGCTCAAGCTTAAATTTTTCGCGCTCCGAATTCAGAGAGGTACTCGCTTACGGCGTATCCGCGCTTCCCGGGCTGGGTCTGGCTCCTGCTGACGCCGGTCAAAACTGCGAGAACGAGGGTTTTATGGCCGGAGCCGATCCCGATTCAGTCCCCGGCAAAGCCGTAAACCGGGGAATCGACCAGCTGAACAGTCTGGGCTCCGGCAATCATTTCGTCGAGCTGCAGGTTGTTGCTTCCACCGACGATAACCTGCCTCTGAACGAGGGCGAGCTGGTCATCATGCTGCACACAGGTTCCCGGGGGCTGGGCCACGAAGTCTGTAAAAATTACTCCCAGCAGGCCAAGGATAAAGCTCATAAATACAACCTGAAATTTCCCCGCAAGAATCTCGCCTATTTTCCGGGGCAGAGTTCGGAAGCTGAACATTATCTCAAGGCTATGAGGTGTGCGGCCAATTTCGCCTATGCCAATCGGGAACTGCTCATGCGCAATCTGGAGGAGACCTGGCGCGAATACTTTCCTCACAGCCGCCTGGAATTGTTTTACGATCACGCTCACAATATCGCCCGTCGGGAGACTCATGTGATCGAAGGGGAGGAGCGTGAGGTTTTGATCCACCGCAAGGGAGCAACTCACCTGCCACCCGATGGTATAGCGCTCATCCCGGGATCGATGGGCACTGCCAGTTATGTGGGGCTCTCGATGAACAGCGAACAGACCGGGCTTTCGCTGGAGTCGGTAGCCCACGGGGCCGGCCGCAAAATGAGCCGCACCCAGGCCAAAAAGACAATCTCCTATGACCGGCACCGCCAGAGCATGGGCGAGGTCAAAAGCACCTCCTCCAGCGGCGAAAATATACTCGATGAATCGCCTCTGGCCTATAAGGAAATAAGCGATGTTATATCCTCATTAACCCGCAGCAATCTGGCCTATCCGGCCGCCCGACTCAAACCGCTGGTCGTTTTAAAAGGATGAATGCTGCACCAGACATAAAGCTCCATTCTCAATAAAATTTTTCCTCCGCATAAACTATAATAACATCTTTTCCGGTCTCTGAATAGAGCTGATCAGGAGGGAAAATAGCTGCAGAAGTTAAAATCACAGCAAAAATCGCAAAAATCCGGCGGGCTTTAAAACCCGCCGGATGTTAATTTTGACCTGCAGCTGTAAAAAACCGATCAGACCGGCTGTTATTCGAGAACTATCGCAGCCTCCGGTGCATAAACGTTGAAGGTGAATGTCTCAAACAGGAAGAGATCTAACTCTTCCGCGCTGCTGTCGCGATAGCCCAGCGAGAGATCCTGACCCAGCACCAGTTCGAAGTCATCGCCTGCTGCCAGCAGGACTCCGCGATCATCGAGCTCGGGAGCATAGATGATTTCGGAACCGACCAGATCCTCAACTTTGCGATAAAGCGGATAACCGGAACCTTCCAGTTCGTTCAGCAGCTGATAGAGTCTATCACCCAGCACCAGTCTGTAAGGTCCGGGAACATTTTCCAGATCCAGGGTGCGTCGCGCTTCCCAGATAGCGGATAAAAATGCACTTCTATCCTCTTCTACCTCGATAGCATCATGTTCGGAAGAAGGCAGAATTCCTTCTATCTCAGCTTCAGCCATACCTTCGAAAATAGCTTCGTTTTCAAGCCGGGCTGCTTCTGCTGCAGCTTCCCGTACCGGATCTACTTCAGCGTCCTCGGCACCGCGCAGGAAAGCCTCTATTTCAGCTCTGTCCACGGTTAACGGGATTTCCATCTCTATCATGGGGCATGATTCTCTGCAGCTAAACACACCGGTGAGTTCTTCCCGGCGGCCGGTATTGACAGCAGCCTTTTCCAGTCCGTGAGGACCGGAAACCTCGACTACTTTGCGTCCTTTCAATCTATTTTCCAGAACTTCCAGGGCTTCTTCGTCCAGAAGCTCCCAGGCTTCTTCCGGAATTGGCGCCAGATCTCTGTTCAAAATATCTCCCATTTTTTATCTCCTCCTTAGTCTAAATCGCCTATGCCCAGCGAGTTATCGCCGGCGGATTCATGTTCATCATCATGATCGTGGTCTTCGCCCTCTTCTATCTCGGTAATCTCCTCTTCAGTGAAAAGAAATTCGCGGAGATGCTCATCCCAGACTTCGCTGTTGCGCCGCAGCCATTCCAGGCCCATGCAGGCATGTTCGATCTCTTCATCCCTGTTATGGGCAACTATGTTCTTTACGGATTCGTCTTCGGTGGCGGTAGCCCGCTGATTGTACCAGTTAACTGCCTCCAGTTCTTCGATTACGCTTTGAATAATCCGGTGATATTCAATGGCTTCCTGGTCAAGATCCTCTTTGTCCTCATGGAATTCTGCCATGTTATTACCTCCCTTGAAATTTGCCTCTATCTTTCATCCAAAAAAATTACTGCTCCGGGTCAAATTTACCCTCTGCATATTTCCGTCCATTATAAAATATAACATTTTGTGGTCAAAATAGCAAGCTTTTTGGCTCATTGACAGAAGGGGTTGTTTTTTGCAGTATTAATCACCCTGGATAAATTCTATTATCAGCTCAACCGTCTGTCGCCGCTGCTCGCTGCCGCTGATCTCAGCCTTTCCGTCGCCCCCCTGCTCTCCGTACTGTCCGAAACCAGCATGGTTGGCTCCCTCCAGCTCTTCCAGGCGAGCATCCGGGGGCAGAAGCTCTTTTCGTTCCTGCAGGCGCTCTCTGTCAATAACCTCATCCTCGCTGCCGTAAAGCGAGAGAACATCCAGATCTTTTTCCGAAATATCGGCCGACTGCCGCGGATATGAAGCCAGCAAAATCAGAGCCTCCACATCTGCAGGCCGGCTGCGATCTATAAAACGCACGCCCATGGCCCCTCCCAGCGAATGACCGGCCAGAACCCAGCTCTCTATCTCATCGTGAGCTTCGATTATTTCTCCGGCTCTGCTCCAGTTCAGCACTGCCATCTGAAAGGGCATTTCAGCCAGAATAACTGGATAGCCCTCTTCTGCCAGGCTCCAGGCCAGGCCGGCATAAGCTGCAGCCTCGACCTGGGGGCCGGGATAAAAAATTATGCCCCTGCTGTTTTCCAGCCTTTCCCGGGGCCAGAATTTTATCTCAGCTTCGGTCGCGGCCACCTCTATATTTTCATCCCCCTCGAGATAGCTATAGACTTCCTCCTCAGGAGGCAGGCTCTGACGCAGCCAAAAATATATGCCGCCGATTATTACTATGACCAGAAGCCCCAGCACCAGCAGGACTTTGGGCCTTAAAATTTTATCGATTATCCTCTTCATCATTTTCATCAGGTTCGGATTCCCCGGCAGAAGAAATTTGCGCCTCCGGCTCCTCCTCTTCATCATTGATGTTTATCCCCAGAACATTTACATTCACGGCTTTGACTGTAACCCCCGTCATTTTCTCCAGGGCATTTTTGACCCTTTTCTGCACCTGATAACTGACCTCAGGAATATTGACCTCAAACTCCATGATAACTTTGAGGTTAACAATCACACCCTCTTCCTGTTCCTCGATGCTGACCCCCCGAGAAAGATCGCTGCGACCCAGCATCTTGGCTATGCCTCCCGTAAAACCGCTGCTCATAGCAGCCACGCCCTCGATCTCTGTGGCAGATATGCCGGCCACTATTTCCAGCACTTCACCGGTGATTTCGGTATCTCCCAGATCCGAATCGTTCATCTCTACCATAAATCATCCCTCCAGACTTCTGTAAAGCTCATCGTAACTCGCGGCTGAATTATTCCAGCTGAAATCCTTTTTCATCACTCTCTTCTGCAGCTTTTCCAGCTCTTCACGATCATGGCCCAGTTCGGCAGCTTTTTCGAGCGCTGTCAGCAGAGCTTTGGGGCTGTATTCTGAAAAGGTGATGCCGGTGCCGCCCTCCTCATCATAGGGTTTTACTGTATCCTTGAGACCGCCGGTTTCACGGACTACCGGGACGGTACCATAGCGCATCGAGATCATCTGTCCCAGGCCGCAGGGCTCGAACTGCGAGGGCATCAAAAAGAAATCGCTCCCGGCATAGATGCGGCGGGCGAGGGTGAAATCGTATTTGATGGCGGCGGCGACCATATCGGGATATTTTTCTGCCAGAAGCTGCAGATGATTTTCATAGCGGCCGCGGCCGCTGCCCAGCACCACGAATTGAAAGCCCAGATCGACTATCTCACTGCCGATTCCCTCCAAAAGCTCGATACCTTTTTGATCGACCAGACGGCTGACCATGCCCAGCAGCGGTCGATCATTCTCCCCGGCCAGCCCCATTTCTGATTTGAGCCTGCGGCGGTTTTTGCGCTTACCCTGAAAATTATGGCGGTCATATGTGGAATAAATTTCCTCATCTTCGGCCGGGTCGAACTCCTGATAGCTGATGCCGTTTACTATCCCTTCCAGATCATCGCTGTTCATGCGCAGGGCGTAATCAAGACCCTCTCCGTACTCGGAAGTCTGAATTTCCCGGGCATAACCGGGGCTGACTGTAGTTATTTTGTCGGCGTATTCTATACCCGCCTTCATAAAATTAACCATTCCATCATGTCTTATACGGCCGGAATGCCAGTGATCCCAGTCGACTCCCAGGGTGTCATCTATAATTCCGGGTCCGAAAGTTCCCTGATAGCGGAGGTTATGAATTGTAAAAACGGTTTTTATATCGCTGTAAAAATCAAAACTGCTGTAATTCTCTTCCAGCAGCAGCGGCAGTATTGCCGTCTGCCAGTCGTGGCAGTGGATGATATCCGGCTGAAAATCTATTTTGGGCAGCATCTCGAGTACCGCCCTTATGAAAAATGTAAACTGCACGTGCCTATCGGGGCTGTCATAGAGTGTTCCCCGATTAAACTTTTCTTTGTTGTCGATAAAATATACAGGCACCCCGCCCTGCACCGTCCGATTGACACCGGTGTATTCCTCTCTCCAGACTACCCGGGTGCGGAAATGCAGCAGGTGCTCGAGCCGGCTGCGGTATTTGAGCGGTATCTGATCATATTCCGGCAGCACACAGCGGACATCATGGCCCTGACGCCGAAGCGCCCGAGGAAGTGACCCAACTACATCTCCCAGGCCTCCCGATTTTACAAAGGGCGAAGCCTCTGGAGTCACATGAAGTATGTTTAATCCCTCATCACTCATAATTAAATTCCTCCCTGCTGGCGGCAGGAAAAAACACTGCTTCCATACCGCTGCCGCCCTGGTCTGAATATAAGGTTCTGATAGTGATCTTATGCGATAACTATCGACCGACTGCCTATTTTTACCCTTATAAATTAATTGCATAAAAAAAGCCAATCTCCTCTTTTATTCGTCTCCGGCGATTTACGGCAGCGAAAGGAGGGTTTTCAAAGTTTTTCAAGAATATTTATAATGTCAGGAAGGAGAGGATAATATGCCTGCCGAACCCCCCAGCAATTATGACAAATACCTTTTTCACCGCGGCCAGCACCACCGGGCCTATGAATTTATGGGTGCCAACCCGGGCAGCGAGTCCGGCCAAAAGGGGACCCGTTTCACCGTCTGGGCTCCCAATGCGGAAAAAGTTTTCGTAACCGGTGAATTCAACGACTGGTCCGAAAATTCCGATCCCCTCAGCCGCATCGAAGAGAGCGGCCTCTGGACCGTTTTCATTTTTGGAGCTGAACCAGGGATGAAATATAAATATCACATAATCGGTCCCGGCGGCACCACCCGAGTTAAATCCGACCCCTATGGCTTTTTTGCCGAGAAGAAACCGAAGACAGCCTCGATAATAAGAGATCTTTCGGATTATAACTGGAATGATGAACAGTGGCTGCGCCGGCGCAGAGATCGCGACCATCTCAAAGAGCCCGGATTGATTTACGAGGTGCATCTCGGCTCCTGGGCCCGGAACGAAGAAGGTGATTATCTCAATTATCGTCAGCTTGCCGACAGGCTGGTGGAGTATCTGCAGGACCTTAACTTCACCCACGTGGAGCTTCTTCCTATAACCGAACATCCCTTTGACGGTTCCTGGGGCTATCAGACCACGGGCTATTATTCCGTGACCAGCCGTTTTGGAGAGCCCGAAGATTTTATGTATTTTGTCGATCGCATGCATCAGGCAGGAATCGGAGTGATAATTGACTGGGTGCCGAGCCATTTCTGCCGCGATGATCACGGTCTGAGGCTTTTTGACGGCACCGAACTATACGAGAGTGCTGATCCTCTGCGGGCAGAAAACCCTCAGTGGGACACCCTGAATTTCGATTTTGCCCAGCCTGAAGTCTGGAGCTTTTTGATCTCCAGCGCCATTTTCTGGTTCGACAAATATCATGTAGACGGAATCAGAGCAGATGCCGTCAGCAATATGCTTTACCATGATTACGGCCGCGAGGATGAAGAATGGCGCCCCAACGAGTACGGAGGACGGGAACATATAGATGCCATCAAATTCCTGCGGAAGATGAATGAAGTGGTATTCGAAAAATACCCCGGCGTTTTGATGATTGCGGAAGAGTCGACCTCCTGGCCCCAGGTTACAGCTCCGGGATATATCGGCGGTCTGGGTTTTAACCTGAAGTGGAATATGGGCTGGATGAATGATGTGCTGAATTACATGGAAACAGATCCCCTTTACCGAAAATGGGATCACAACAAACTCACCTTCTCCATCATGTATGCTTTCTCGGAAAATTTTGTTCTGCCCCTTTCTCACGATGAGGTCGTGCACGGCAAAAAATCCCTGGTCGATAAGATGCCGGGAGATTACTGGCAGAAATTTGCCAACCTGAGACTTCTCTACTCCTATATGCTGGCCCATCCCGGTAAAAACCTGCTCTTTATGGGCGGCGAATTCGGGCAGTTCATAGAGTGGAATTTCCGTCAGGAGCTGGACTGGTTTCTGCTCGAATACGAAAAACACGAGCAGATGCAGAAGATGGTCAAAGAGCTCAATGGAATCTATCAAAACCATCCTCCACTCTGGCAGCTGGATCATGAGGAGGAAGGATTCGAATGGATCGAGGCCAACGATCATGAGCAGAGCGCGATCAGCTTTTTCCGGCGCGATGAAGAAGGCCGACCGATTTTGGCCGTCTGCAATTTCACGCCTGTGCCCAGAGATGATTACAGAATTGGAGTCCCTGAACAGGGTAACTATGCCGTGATTTTCGACAGCGATGCAGAAAAATACGGCGGCAGCGGCTATTTACAGCAATCCTCTTTTTCCAGCCAGCCGCAGGAATGGCACGGGCTCGAACATTCGCTGGCAGTAAATCTGCCGCCCCTGGCCGTAATTTATCTCAAACCCGAGACCGGATAAGATGAGCACTAAATTCTTTAACATTTCCCTAGAGGAGGGATTATATGTCCAAAAAGGAAGTAGTCACCATGCTGTTGGCCGGTGGAAAAGGCACCAGACTGGGGGTGCTGACCAAAAATATTGCCAAACCCGCCGTTCCTTTTGGTGCCGAATACCGCCTGATCGACTTTCCTCTCAGCAACTGCATGAATTCTGGGCTCAATACCGTCGGAGTTTTGACCCAGTACGAGCCGCTGGTGCTTAATTCGTATATAGGCAACGGCAGCTCCTGGGATCTTGACAGCCGCGACGGCGGGGTGACGGTGCTGCCGCCCTATCTGAGCGATTCGGGCGGACGCTGGTACCAGGGCACAGCCGATGCAGTCTATCAAAATATTCAATATATCGATCTTTATGATCCCGATTATGTGCTGGTTTTATCGGGCGATCATATTTATAAAATGGATTACTCTCTGATGATCGATCACCACAAAAAGAAAGATTCTGAGGCCACTATCGCTGTCAGGGAGGTTTCCTGGGATGAGGCCACCCGCTTCGGCGTGATGATATCCGACGAAGATGGACGCATAAATGATTTCCAGGAGAAGCCCGACGAGCCGCGCAGCAATTTAGCTTCGATGGGCATTTATGTCTTCGACTGGCCTCTTTTGCGCGATTATCTGGAGGCCGATGCCGCCAATCCTGAGTCCGATCGCGATTTTGGCAAGAATATAATACCCTCCCTGCTCAATGATGATCGTTTTCTTTACACCTATGAATTTTCCGGGTACTGGAAAGATGTGGGCACTATAAAAAGTTACTGGAATGGTCATATGGATCTGCTCGAAGAAAGGAAGAAAAATCTGAACCTTTATGACCGCGACTGGATCATCTGCAGCGTCAACCCCAACAGGCCACCGCAGTACATTTCCGAGACAGCTGAAATTTCCAACGCGATGATCAATAAAGGAACTAAAGTAGAGGGCAGGGTCGATTCTTCGGTGCTTTTTTATGGAACTTCGGTAGCCCGCGGCGCCGTGGTCAAAAATTCTGTGCTGATGCCCAATGTCACCGTAGAGGAGGATGCTTATATCAATAAAGCCATCGTGGGGCAAAACTCCGTCATCCGCGACAACGCCCGCGTGGGGGTGGGCGAGAACAGAGAGCTGGATGTGACCGTTATAGGTGAAGGCGAGACGATAACTCACGGTCAGACGATCGAAAATGGTTCGACGATAGGATAAAAACAGGGAGGGATCACAAAATATATGGACAATGTAATGGGCATTATCAACAATAATCCGCAGGGAATCTCATTAAAAGAGATCACCGGCCACCGTTCGCTGGCTTCCGTTCCCATATTCAGCAGATACAGGTTGATAGACTTTCCCCTCTCCAATATGGTCAACTCAGGCATCACCAATGTGGCTATCATGCTTGAAAGCCGTTTCCGCTCACTGCTCGATCACATAGGCCCCGGCAAACCCTGGGGGCTCGATACCAAGCGGGATGGTTTATTTCTGCTGCCTCCGGCTCATATTTACGATAAATCTCAGCTCTATAAGGGAGACGTGGAAAACTTTTATACCAATAAGGATTACCTGCATCGCTCCCGCCAGGAATACGTTATAGTCGACTACCCTTTTGTGGTCTGCAATCTTGATTACAGGGAAATATTCGATTTTCACCGCAGTTCGGACGCCGATATTACCGTTGTTTACAAGGATCTGGAAACACTTCATCGAGACTCTCATTACACCACGCTGACTCTGGACGCTGATGATCGTGTTATCGACATGAAAATAGATCCCGACACGCGGCGCAATACCAAAATTTCGCTCAAAAAATACGTGATGAGCAAGGATCTCTTGATCGAGTTGATCGACGAATCCGTATCGATCGGCCAGTGGGATTTCGAAAAGAACGGAATCGCCTCCCGGCTCAGCCAGTACGATGTCAGGGCCTATCCTGTTCACAATTATGTGGCTATAATCGGTTCCCTGAGCGAATTTTACCGCCGCAACATGGAAATTCTACAGCCCGATATTTTCGCCGAGCTGCTGGAGAAGGAAGGGCCCATATACACCAAGCCGAAAGATGAGGCCGCCACTCAATACACTCCAGAATCGAAAATCAAAAATGTGCTGGCAGCCAACGGCTGCTATGTAGCCGGCGAGGTCGAAAACTCGATTCTCTTCCGCGGGGTGAAAATAGCTGAAGGAGCTAAAGTAAAGAATTCCATAGTCATGCAAAAAAGCCAGATCAAAGAAGATGTAGTGCTGGAGAATGTTATAACAGATAAAAACGTGAGAGTTTCCCCTGGCAAGGAGCTCAAAGGAGATTCGAGCTTCCCGCTGATTGTGGAAAAAGGATCGCAGATTTGATCTCTGTCCGGGCTTGACAATTTTTTCCGAGTATCATATAATTACCTGCGGAGATGAAAAGGATCATTTTCGTACCGATTTTCACCCGCCACAACTAAATAACCAGTACAGTTCTTGTTAAGTGAGGCTCCTGATCGAAAAGATGCTGCTGCCCGGAAACGTCCAGAGACGCCAACGGGTAAAACAGGCCCACCCGGCATAAGGGAGGTCCAAGGTAGCTGATGGTGCATATGCCATCTACGTCGGTCAGTGCTGAATCCCTGACGAGGAGACGTTGAAATACAGCCGCCGGCAGAAAATGCCCCTCTCCAGCAGGCTCTGCCGGCAGCATACGGCTTCCCGTGAGGGAAGCCTTTTCTACTTTATTTAGATATCTGCTGCTGTAAGGTTTTACCGCCTTTTCATCTCCGCGTCAGGAGAGAAAAACCATTATAACTGGAGGTGTTAAAGCATGGACTCATCCTGCGATCATCTGCTTTTCACGGTGGCTTTGAAAATAACGATTTGATACCAAAACCATAAGAGGAGGTTAAGAACAGGATGCAGAAAGTAAGCACCGGTATTTATGAACAGGCGATCGAACTTTTGCATGAGGAGAAGCTGGAAAAACTGAAGCAGCTGTTAAACGATGCCGATCTGGTCGAGCTGGTGCAGCTCATGCAGGAGCTGGATTCTGAAAGCAGGGTGGTGAGCTTCCGGCTTTTGAGAAAGGATACAGCTATCAAGGTGTTCGAAAAACTGGATCTTGAACTGCAGGAAGCGCTGATCAAGGACTTCGCAGGTACGGAAGCGGCCGACACCTTCAAAAGACTGGCTCCTGATGACAGAGTTCGGCTCCTGGATGAGCTGCCCGCAGGAGTTGCCAAGCGGCTGCTAAATCAGCTGAGTCAGGAAAAAAGAGAGGAAACTTCGGAACTTCTGGGTTATGAAGAGGAAACCGCCGGCAGAATCATGACGACGGAATATGCCCGCATAGAGGAGGGATCGACCGTAAAAGAAGCTCTCGAAAAGGTCAGATCCATAAAAGACCACAAAAAGAACATTCTCAGCCTGTATGTGACAGATGAAACTCGAGTGCTGGAGGGAGAAGTGCCCCTGCAGGATCTGGTTCTTTCCGATCCTGACGAAAAAGTTGAAAATATAATGAAGCCCTATCCTGTCAAGGTCAATACGGATGTTGATCAGGAGAAAGCTGCCCGGCTGATGCAGGAACAGGACCTGGTCAATCTGCCGGTTGTCGATCATGAAAATCGACTTGTCGGCACGGTAACTGTCGATGACGCCGCCGAAATCATCGAGGAGGAAACAACAGAGGACATCTTCGAGATGGCCGGATTGGGCTCGCTGCGCTCCGATGAAGCTACCAAAAGCCGCACCATGATCGAGGGCTCGCTGCCCCAGATCTGGAAAGTCAGAATCCCCTACTTATTGATAGCTCTGGCCGGAGGTCTTTTAGCCGGAGGGGTTATCGATGGGTTCGAAGAAACTCTGGAGGCAATAGCAGCCCTGGCTGTCTTTATTCCGGTCATAATGGATATGGGCGGCAATGTAGGCACTCAGTCATCGACCATCTTCGCCCGCGGTCTGGTTCTGGGCCACGTCAACGTGCGCCAGTTCAAACGTTACTTTTTTAAAGAGATGAGTGTAGGTCTCGGCATGGGACTGATACTGGGAGCAGCTTCAGGCGTGATAGCTCATTACTGGCAGGGGATTCCCGGCTTCGGTCTGACGGTGTTTTTGTCCATGGCGCTTACAATCACCCTTGCCAGCAGCCTCGGCTTCATAATTCCCTATATACTCTTCCGTTTCAATTTCGACCAGGCCGCCGGTTCTGATCCCGTCATAACGACGCTGAAGGATATAACCGCGCTGGTGATTTACTTTTCGCTGGCCAATCTCTTTATGAGCCATATGCTTTAAACCGTACATTTTGATGGATTGAAAATTTTGGGTTCAAAAAATGTGCTCTCAAAATGCAAAAATCCGCCCTGCCGGCTCAACAGCCGGTGAGGCGGATTTTTTATTTTTTAATGAAATTTTTCCCCGGCATAAGTTTAGTTTTCGGCCAAAAAAATTGCGCTCTCTTCGCAAAAGCTTGTCCCTGAGCTCCCGCTCAGCCCGGCACATCCTGAGCCGGGGACACTATTTTTTGGCCAGGGACTTAACCTGAGATTCGAAAAATTTCGAGTATCACTCTGCTTTATATCTTCCGATGCTCTTAAAACCCCGGCAATTTTTGTTATATATAAGCCCTTTAAATCTGCTGTTCACCTTACAGTTTCACAGTGCATCACCATAGCGCTGTGCGGGGACAGTTCAACTTCCACATCCTGAAAACTTCTGATGGTCTCCAGGCCGGCCTGGCTTTCATCGACCACCACATGTCGTTTTTTTCTTTCTCCCAGGCCTATTTTAGTCCAGTCCCAATTTCCGTTGTAAATAATCAGTATTTCAGCCCAGGAATCCCCGCCGGCATGAGGGCCGAGTTTAAAGGCTGCAGTTTTTTCCGGAGTATCGAGAAATTCCAGATTCTCCCGGATCGCCTGACTGTCAGGAAGCCTCAGGGCCGGGTGCTCGCGCCGAAGCTCAATCAAACCCCGGATATATTCAAAGGTCTCCTGATACCGTGTTTTGCGGTTCCATTTGAGAGCATTAACACGATCTCCCGATTTGTAGGAGTTGTGATCGCCGTATTTCGTGCGCAGAAACTCCGCTCCGCCGTGCATAAAGGCCACTCCCTGGGAGGTGAAAATTATGGCGTGGGCAAAGCGATGCAGCTGAACCAGCACCTCTTCTCTTCTTTCCGGACAGGTTTTTTTCAGCTTATCCCAGAGAGTTAAATTATCGTGACAGCTCACGTAATTTATCGATTCGCCGGGTTCATCGGCCAGTCCCATCAATGATTCTCGATAGGGTATATGTCCGACCGCACCTTTTTTGATTTCGTGTTCAAGTCCTTCCCGGCCCGTGATAAAACCAGGGACAGGACCATCGTTGTCGCCTTTTATGGCCTCGCGAAATTCATCGTTAAAAACACCAATTCTGCGGCCGCGCTGAGCTCCCTTGACCATCAGCCTCTTCTCGGGAATATTGGGAGAAAGGGCATACCAGGGTTCACCATAGACCAGCATCGATTCATCGATCTCATCCAGCCTATCCCTCACCTCAAACATCGTCTCTCGATCGATAAGTCCCATCAAATCGAAGCGGAACCCATCGATATGGTACTCTTCCGCCCAGTAGGTCACTGACTGCAGAATAAAATCGCGTACTTTTTCGCGTTCTGTCGCCACCTCATTCCCCACCCCTGATCCATTGGCAACCTCATACTCAGTTTCCCACCTGTAGAAGTAACCGGGAGCGATCAGATTCATAGGGGAATGTCTGGTATGGTAGGTATGATTAAAAACCACGTCCATTATGACACCTATACCTCTATCGTGCAAAGCCATGATAAGCTGCTTGAGTTCGGTAATGCGCGAAAGATCTTCCGGATTGGAGGCATAAGAACCTTCGGGCGAATTATAACAGTATGGGTCATAACCCCAGTTGTAATCCTCGGGGTCTGTATCATCGACCGTGGCAAAATCATATATTGGCATCAGCTGCACATGAGTTATGCCGAGCTCTTCAAGATGATCCAGGCCGGTGCTCAGGCCGGTAGAATTTGTGGTTCCCCCCTCGGTGAAAGCCAGATATTGACGGCGGTTTTCCATGCCTGACTGGGGGTGGCTGCTGAAATCCCGCACATGCACCTCATAAATTACTGCATCGACCGCCCGATCACAATCTGGACGGCTGTCCTCCTGCCATCCTTCGGGATCGGTCCTGGAGGTGTCGACCACTATCGCCCGCTGACTGTTGGTGCTGACTGCTTTAGCCCAGGGATCGACAGCCTTGTATATTCTGCCTTCCCTGTTGATTTCCAGCCAGTAATAGGTTCCATGAAGGTCCTCATCGAGCTGAAGATACCAGTAATTGTCGGCCAGCGGATAAAGATCCAGAGTCCTTTCGGCCGGACCTTCTTCCCTGGAGGTGAGACTGATACTTACCGCCTGGGCATCCTTTACCCAGAAGTGAAAAATCGTGGTTTTAGGGCTGCAAAATGCCCCCAGCTTTTCTCTGTTAAACGTTCTTTTTTTCGATACATCAGGATCGTTTTGACTGGAAGTCTTCGCCAAGAATTTACTCCTCCCCGCTTTTTATCGACAATTTAAGGATTGGATTTTACTATTCTCCTTATTTATTATATAATTAAAAAGGATATAAGTAAACGAACATAGGGGGATTAATTCTTAAATTTTCAATTTTTCTTTGCTGATTTACAAAAATCTTTACCGAGGTGATCATCAAGTTGCAGAGAGAAATCGATAAGGAAATAGAAGAACTGCCGAGGATAGCCTACTTCTGTATGGAATACGGATTGCACGAGGATTTCCGGATTTATTCCGGAGGTCTGGGAGTACTGGCCGGAGACATAATGAAGGCCTCCCGGGAAAACAATCTGCCCCTGGTGGGTATCGGCATCATGTGGAGTAAAGGGTATACCAAACAGCTCATCGATGATTATGGTCGTCCCTATGACAATTTTGCTGCCGAAGAAAAGAATTACAAACACGTCGAAGATACCGGAAGCTCGGTTACAGTTACCGTAGAAGATCAGGAGATTAAATGTAAAATATGGAAGGTAGAAAAATTTAACAACAATATCATCTACCTGCTCGATGCCAATCTGGAAGAGAACGGAGAGTATAGCGAAATCACCAAACGCCTCTATGTGGGTTCTTCCGAGGAGCGCATTGCTCAGGAAATAGTCCTGGGTATAGGGGGAGTTAAAGCTCTGCGCGAACTGGATATAGAGATCGACATCTATCATTTTAACGAAGGTCACGCCGCTTTAGCCGGTACTGAGCTCATTAGAGAGAAGATGGAAGAGCAGGAAGAACCGGATTTTCATCAGGCCTGGAAAAAAACGCGGGATGAAATCGTATTCACCACCCATACACCGGTAAAAGAAGGTAATGAGTCTCACCCGATAGAAAATCTCGAGCGCATGGGCGCTTTCAACAGTTTAAACCGCGAACAGATGGAACATATAGGGAATAATCCCTTTAACATGACTGTAGCGGGACTCAGACTTTCCTCCCGCGCCAACGGAGTTGCCCGCCTGCACGGCATCACCGCCCGGGATATGTGGAATGAGGTGGATGATCGCGCACCCATAATGTCGATTACCAACGGTGTTCATCGCGGCAGCTGGGTCGACGAAAGAATGTATGAGGCTCTCTTCGACAAGGAGGAGATCTCCAGGCTGCATCAGGAGAATAAAAAAGAACTGCTGGAGTTTATAGCCGAAGAAAACGATCAGTATCTCGATGACGACAGGTTGCTGATCGGATTCGCCCGCAGGGCAGCCAGCTATAAACGACCCGATATGATATTCTGGGATATGGACACGATCAGACCTCTGCTGGAAGACAACAAGATTCAGCTGGTTTTCTCCGGAAAAGCACATCCCGAGGACAATATAGGCAAGGACATCATCGCCAGCATAATAGATATTTCCGAAAGATATCCGGAAAACGTCGTTTATCTGGAGGATTATAATATCAAGATAGGCCGCCTGATGACCAGAGGCTGTGACGTGTGGCTCAACAATCCCCGTCGTCCTCTCGAAGCCAGCGGAACCTCGGGCATGAAAGCCGCCATGAACGGCGTTCTCAACCTGAGCACGCTCGACGGCTGGTGGGCGGAGGCCTGTCAGCATGGCATCAACGGCTGGCAGTTCGGTGATGCCTATGTAGGTGAGGGGCAGGATGAACACGATTTACATGCCCTCTACCATGTGCTGGGCAACGAAGTTATTCCTACCTATTATGATGACAGAGAAAAATGGCTGATGATGATGCAATACAGCCTCAAAACCACCCATGAAAAGTTCTCGGCTCGCAGAATGATGGATGATTATTACAAGATGCTCTATATGATTTAATTTTCGACATAAACAACAGGGGCCATCAGCATACGCACCACATTGAAGCCCGGGGATAATTATAACCCCCGGGCTTTTTATATTCTCAAATGTGAATCATATTTTCCGCCAGCTCGGCCCGTTTTTCCGGCCCGTTGAGATAGCCAACAATCTCCAGAGAAAAATCCAGAGCCGTTCCCGGTCCGCGGGAAGTGATAATATGATCGTCCTTCACCACCCGCTGCTGCCTGTAATCCAGCCCGGAAAATCTGTCAGCAAAGGAAGGATAGCTGGTCACCGCCCGGTCTTCGAGTATCCCGGCATCGAGCAGAACCAGAGGTGCTGCACATATAGCCGCCACCAGCCTCTCGGTGGCATCAAACTCCCTCACCAGTTGAATCACCCGGGATTCGTGTTTTAAATTTTCAGTTCCCGGCATGCCTCCAGGAAGAGCTATACCATCAAAAACACGGGCATTTATATTCTTGAGGCGCTGATCGGCCTGCAGCTTGATCTGATGAGAACCCTCTATCTTGGTATTGCCCAGGCCGGCGGTGGTAACATCATTGCCCGCCCGGCGAAGGGTATCCACAATTGTGATGGCCTCTATCTCTTCCAGACCGCGCGCCAACGGAACAACAATTTTGCTGTTCAATTTATTTCTCCCCCTCCCTGACTGCATTCTCCAGAACATCAGCAAAGAGTTCGAGGTCCGATTCGCTGTAAAGAACGAATTTTATCAGGCGCACAACATCCAGCTCCGGCATCTCTTCCAGCACCGTCTGCAGAGCTATCTCTGCCGCCGCACGTTTGGGATAGCCGAAAGCCCCGGTAGAGATAGCAGGAAACGCCAGCCGCTCAATCTCATTTTCTTCTGCCAGCCTGAGAGATTCCCGATAACACCTGGCCAGAAGCTCATCCTCCGGTTTATCGCGGCCGTAAACCGGCCCCAGACAGTGTATTACGAAGTCATTGGGGAGCTTATGGGCTCCGGTGATCACCGCTTCACCGGGCTCTATGGGAGCATACTGACTGGCTTCTTCCGCCAGTTCAGGCCCGGCTGCCGAATGAATGGCTCCAGCTACTCCTCCTCCAGTTTCCAATCGGGCATTAGCAGCATTAACAACAGCTTCAACATCCTGCTGTCTGGATATATCTCCCTGTTCCAGCCTGAGCCGCGCTTCGCCGCGTTCAGCTTCTTTCATTGATCATTCCACCTCCAATCCGTTATTTTGGATTTTCGCCCTGATTCCGCTCAATTCGCCGGCAATCAGCGGGTGATCTAAATTTTCCAGCCGCTGCAGATCACCCGTTTTAAGGCCGATTTCCCCCAAAGAGGAATCCAGGCGTTTTAAAGCCCGCAGAGAATAATGCAGCAGCCAGGGTGAAGAGGATTTTTTGATTATCAGCGCTGCCAGTTCTCCGGCTTCTGCAAAACTTCTCAGCTCCAAAAAATTACGCAGCAAAAATCTCATCTCGAGTTCTCTCCGGTCGCATTTTTCCGCCCGGCGGCGCCAGTCAACTCTCCTGGTCATTTTGCGGGCGAGATTTCTATCAACGCTGACCAGATTATGCGCAAGCTTTTCGGGGTCTATCTTTTCCTGTTCAAGCACATCGATCAGCAGATGATATACCTCTTCCTCCGATAATTCTCCCAAAAAATTTGCAACTCTGGAGAAATCGACCTCATCTTTTAAAAGATACCGGCAGAATTTCCTCCGGGACATATGTCTGGAGCTGCGCAACTTCTTATCGATCAGCGAGATATAGTCACCGGGGACTTTTTCGGCCAGATCAGCCAGTTTTTTCTCGCCGGCCGCGGCAGTTATACTTTTGCGGCGGCGCCAGCGAGTGAAATCGCCTGTCATAAAATAGATGGTCGGCAGGATCATAACCGCCAGAAGATATAGAAGGCGGGTGCGCCAGAAAAGTTCAGGGAGGAAATATCTCTCCAGATGGCCGGGTTGAAACAATCCGCTGCCCAGAAGCCCCTCGCGATAAATATCATCTGAGATACTGGCAGCCTTGCGCTGACTCAGCTCAGCCAGCTGCCCGGGATCGACTTCCTGATCTGTGAGAGCAGCCAGGCGGGCCAGTTCTCCGACGACCCGGGGAGCGGAAAAAGAGGTGCCCTGTGATTCAAAGCGGGTCAGAGAAAAAGAACCAAAGTCGCGCGGAAGCAGCCGGCGTACCCCTCCCGGAGCTGCAAGATCAATATGTTCGCCATAGGTGGCATAATTATACCTGCCCCGCGAAGAAGCTCCACTGATACTCAAAACCCCGGCATAACCGGACGGATAAAACACCCTTTCATCTCCGCTGTTGCCGGCAGCGGCCACCACCAGCACATCTAATCTTTCCAGATCTTCGATTGCCCTTTTCTCAATCGGCGAGGGTTCGGAAAAGGCCAGACTGATATTGACAAATATTTTTTTATCGGGATTGGCCCGGGCATAATCGCCTATATAAAGCAGATGTTCGAGAAAATTCTGTCTGCGTTTCTCACCGGCTCCCTCCAGCTCCAGCTCTCGTATTACCGCCAGCTCTCCGGCCCGGCGCGCGATCAAATCAGAGGTGAGCTGCCCGTGTCCGGGCAGCGGAGCGGGGGAACGTGGCTGAACTTCTCTCCGCACTTCCGGCTGAAAACCAGCATCTATCACAAAAACCGTAGTTGAGCTTCTCTCTTTGTTCTCACGATGCAGATGAGAAAGCCAGGCGAAGCCGGCGAGAATTATCAACAGACAGATTATCAGGATTTTGGTTATTTTGCGCATTTATAACTTCCTCATAAAATTGCTGGCTGAGAAACTTTTATAAGCTTTCTAAGCACTGACACCTACAAACATGTAAAAGCGTTTATTTAAAATTTTGCTGAAAATAATCTCCAGATCATTCTCTTTGAGTATAGCCTTGATCTCTCCCGATTTTAGTCTTTCCTCCAGGTCGGGCCCTGGCTCCATCTCATCATAGCGCCAGTCCAGGATGACAACTCTGCCGCTTTCCTCTTCGAGCAGCCGCAGATAGGAGCCGAAAAATTCTCCGGGGTCTTCAACTTCATGCAGTATGTTGGCAAAAAAGAGCACATCAGCTCTTCCATTCAAACCCGGCATGCGGTTTTCCGGCAGACCCTCAGCTTCCACCTGATGGAGATAGATATTGGTATGATCGCTTTCTGCCCTCCGCTCGGAGAGTTCTTCCAGCATATCGGAGGATATATCGAACCCGTGAACTTCTCCTTCACTTCCCACCATTTCAGCAGCCGGCAGGCTGAAGAATCCGTTGCCACAGCCTACATCAAAAAACTGGTCGCCCTCTTTTAGACCGCAGGCTTCCAAAATTTTTTTGGGAGGAAGCCATTCCTTTCTCTCCTCGGACAAAAGACGGGAACTATTCTGGGGATTGAATACTCTGGACATAATTCTGTCACCTCCTGGCTTTTGATTATATTTCTGGAAAAATAACCGGAGACCTTCTTCCGGCATTCTTTGAATTCCAGGACTCCAGCTGCTAATAAGGTTGCAGATTCAAACATTGCTTGATATACTTTTTCCTGCGGGTTAATTATATCGTCTTTATCGTGACATCGGGTTCTATCTCTGTAGTAGGTGGTAATTTTAGATGAAACAGCAGGCTGAAGCACAGGAAAATATCATAGACAGGCCTATCATACCGACGATGATCAAATTATCCTGGCCGATAATAGTAGGACAGGGAATGCACCTTATGTATCAGCTGGCAGATACTTTCTGGATAGGCAGACTCGGTGCTGAACATTTAGCCGCAATCACCCTATCCTTTCCCCTTCTCTTCATCGTATTTTCGATGGGGACAGGTTTTTCGATAGCAGGTGTTTCCCTTGTTTCTCAGTATACCGGAGCCGAAGAGCACGATAATGCCGGAAGGGCAGCAGCCCAGGTGCTTTTGTTTGCCGTGCTGATCTCGCTGCTTTTTATGATTCCCGGCCGAATATTCAGCACTGAAATGTTAATTCTCATAGGTGCTGAAGCCGAAGTTCTGCCCCTGGCCGAGGAATATTTCAATATATTCGTATCTGCCATACCTATAATCTTTGTATATTTCGTCTTCTCGGCTTCTCTTGAGGGCATCGGAGACACCATAACTCCGATGAAGATCAAAATCATTTCGGTAATTGCTAATATAATTCTCGATCCCTTTTTGATATTCGGCTGGTCGGTATTCCCAGAAATGGGAATAGCCGGAGCTGCAGCAGCCACCGTTTTCTCGCGGCTGGCAGCCGGCATTGTCGGTATTTATATTATGCTGCGCGGACTCACCCAGCTCAAAATCAGACCAAAACATTTCATCCCTGATCCGGGGCTGATCAAGAAAATCTTTCGCATCGGCCTGCCAGCAGCTTTCGGAGACTCCGGTCTGGCTATAGCAATAACCGTTATGACTTCGCTGGTGGCGGGCTTCGGCACGACAACTGTGGCTGCCTGGGGTATAGCCAATCGGGTTACTTCGATGATCCGCATGCCGGCTTTTGGTATGGGCCGGGCGACAGGAATAATGGTCGGCCAGCACCTGGGAGCGGACCACCCTGACGAAGCCGGAAAAGTTTCCTCGCTGGGAACCAGAATAACTTTCGGTTTTATGCTGATACTGGCCGTTTTGCTGCTCATCTTTTCCTCTGATATAATAGCTGTATTCACGGCGGAAGACCAGGTGGTCGAAGTCGGTGCAGAATTTTTAAATATCGTCGGTTTTGCCTACGCTTTTCTTGGAGCTCAGATAGTTCTCAGCGGTGCACTCAACGGGGCCGGCAAAACAGCCCAGCAGACTTTTTTCAGGCTGCTTTCACTCTGGGGGTTTCAAATTCCCTTCTCCTATCTTCTCGCCTATCAACTGAGCTGGGGGCGTCAGGGAATATGGTGGGGCATTCTGCTCGCCAAGATGCTGGGTTTTCTGGTGCTCCTGATCTGGTTTCGCAGGGGGACCTGGAAAACAAAGGAGATTTAGAGAGTTTTAAAGCACAGCTCCACCCTCTATCTTTATCTCCTGTTCCAGGGGCTCGCCTATAAGAACGATAAACCTGGAGCTCTCAGCAGTTGATTTGAGCTCGCACCCGGCTGCCGGCGCCAGAAGATAACCCTGATGCCGGGCGACTTTTTTCTGCCCCTGCAGTTCACCGGAGATTACAAATATCAGTCCCTGATGTCTGTCCGAAAGCTGCAGATTGAATGTCTCTTCCCGGCTGAGCTCCACATCCTGCATGATGACGTCTGCTGACACTTCCAGCGGCGCTCCTGGCCCCAGAATGGTCTTTATGCGCAGTCCCGGTTTTTCCTGGAGGGGGATATTTTCGGAAGCTATCAGCCGGTATTCAGGGCTGGTCTCTTTTAGTTCCCGGGGCAGATTTATCCAGAGCTGAATACCACGACTCAAACCCTCTCCGACCGGTTCTTCGGAATGTCTGATCCCTTTTCCGGCCCGGAAATACTGCAGTTCTCCCGCCTCGGCAGCAGCTTCGTTATCGAGATTATCGCTGTGCTTCAGACCACCTTCCAGAATATAGCTCACAGCTTCGAAACCGCGGTGGCCGTGTTCGGCAAAACTGTTGGGCGGCTCCACCTGAAATTCATCCAGCAGCACAAAGGGATCGAGATGATTAATTTCAGCAGTCGGAAACAACCTGTTGACTAAAGCTCCCTCTCCTTCTGACTTCTCTTCAGCTGCAATAACTCTATTTTTGTTAATCACGAGTAATTCACTCCCCTTCAATTACAATTATATCTGATCTGGAATAGTTTTCAACCAAAAACTTTGACGCCATCGTTTCCAGATTGCTCTTCTGGCAGCAGCCGTTTTTCTATGTTATAATAATCCGGGAAGGAGGCCAAATATGCCAGAATGGCGGCTTTTGATAACCGATCCAGCTGCAGGTCATTATAATATGGCCGTGGATGAGGCCATCATGAGATCTCATCGGGAGGGCAGCACTCCGCCCACTCTGCGATTTTACAGCTGGAAACCCCCGGCTTTGTCGCTGGGTTTTTTTCAGCAGATAGAGGATATCGATCGTGAGGCCTGCCGTAAAAAAGGCATAGATATCGTAAGAAGGCTGACAGGCGGCCGTGCTATTCTTCATGACGAGGAGCTGACCTACAGCCTGACAGTTCGCGAGGATCTCGACCTCCTTTCCGACTCCGTCGTGGAAAGCTACCGTCAGATAAGCGAAGGACTGGTGAGCGGATTACAAAAGGTGGGGGTCCCGGCAGAACTCAAACCCCGCCAGAAGGGAAAAAAAGCCCCCTCCGGAAAGTCCTCAGCCTGTTTTGATGCCCCTTCCTGGTATGAAATTGTCAGTGATGGTAAAAAACTCATAGGCAGCGCCCAGACCAGAAAAAAGGGAGCAATATTACAGCACGGTTCACTCCCCTTTCGCCAGGACAGCCAAAAAATTTTTGATCTCTTCAACTTTTCCAGCGATCACGAAAGGGAAAAAATGCGTCGTTTTTACTCGCTCAAATCGACCTCGCTGGATGAACTGGGAGCTGATTCTCTTAGTTTTGAGGATCTGAGCGCAGCTCTCAGCAAAGGCATATCCGAAGCTCTATCTATCGATTTAAAAGCCGGTTCGCTCACAGAAAAAGAGCGCAGGCTTGCCGGGGAACTCGCCCGGGAAAAATATAAAAACAGCACCTGGAACTACAGGAGGTGAGAAAATGACAGAGAATAGAAGCAGACTGCCCGATTGGCTGCGCCAAAAAGACCCGATTCAAAGAGAGATGATGAATACCCGCCGGCTGTTGGCAGGCCTGGAACTCAACACTGTCTGTCAAAACGCCCGCTGTCCCAATATAGGTGAATGTTACTCTCGTGATACCGCCACCTTCATGGTTCTGGGCAGCCGCTGCACCCGCAGCTGCAATTTTTGCGCGGTAACACACGGTTCTCCCCTGCCGGTGGATTTAACAGAACCCAACCGACTGGCTCAGGCGGTTATCCGCCTGGATTTAAACCACGTGGTGATAACTTCGGTGACTCGCGATGATCTGCCGCTGGGAGGGGCCAGGCAATTTGTCCGGGTCATCGAAGCAATTCGAGCTGCCCAGCCAGATGCTACCATCGAAGTTCTGACACCCGATTTCCAGCTGGAGGAAAAAGCTCTCAAATTAATCCGGGAAGCACAGCCGGAGATTTTCAACCACAATATAGAGACGGTCCCCTCTCTTTACAGCCGGGTCAGACCGGAAGCCGATTATAAAAGGTCTCTAAAGCTGCTCTCAAAGATGGCAGACGCCGAAGGAGAAATGATGATTAAATCCGGACTAATGCTGGGACTGGGCGAATCCGAAGAGGAACTCCAGAAGGTCTGGAAGGATCTGCGCGGAGCTGGCTGCCAGATTCTGACCATGGGCCAGTATCTCCAGCCCACTGACAGCAATCTGCCGGTGGAGGAATATATTCGTCCGGAGGAGTTTGAACGTTTAAAAGAGAAAGCTGAAGATCTGGGTTTTGAGCAGGTAATAGCCGGTCCCTATGTGCGCAGTTCTTATCTGGCCGACAAAAGCAGCCGCGAACTGCTCAACAGCTGAGCATAAATTGAATTTTTTGGATTCTTCTTGATTTCAGCCGGTAAATAGGTGCGGCAAAAAAGCTTATTTTTGAAGGCAAATTATATAAGGAGGGCGATAGCATCGCCCTCCTTCCAGTTTGAGCCCGGATTATTCCGGGCATCACTCTTAAATTTTTTCCTTCTCTATTTAAAAAGCTTCAGAAACCTGTCCTCGTACTGCTTATAAACACCCCAGCGATCCAGCTCTTTTTTCAGCTCTGAGGGCGGGGCCTCGCCGGCCTCCACCTTTTCAAAAAACTTCTCGATTTCATCGCGAGCCGCAATCGGCAGACCTTCCAGAGTGCGGGTGACCTGCGGCGGACCTTCTTCATCTCTGCTCAGATAACCCCGCGATTCCATCTCGGGCACCTGATTTTCCTGAGCGCTCTCCATCACGTATTCCTGAATAAATTTCATCAGGGAAACATCCCACAGCTCCTCCAGACCGCTGACTATGGCAGTCAGAAAATTATCAGCTTCGGACTGCTCCTCCTCCAGCCTGGCAGCGGTTTCTCCGATGGCCTGAGGCATGGTCCTCACTTCATCAATTTTCTGAGCATAATTCATTTTGTAGAATATGCTGGCCATATCCGGATGTTCTCCAGCCAGCATTCTGAGTGCTTCCCGGGCTTCATCGCTAAAGCCATCCGCCTGAAGCAGATAACCGGGCGTTATGAGTCTGGGCTTTTCCCAGGTAATCCAGCCCTCTCTTATTCTGGTTTCCGGTCCCTCTTCGGGATATATTTCCAGGTATGCAGGTTCTGTCAGCACGAAATAATGCAGTCTAGTTTTTTCCGATGTCGAAAGATATTTTTCTGGAAAATGATGAATTTCTGTAGCTTCCAGAGCTCTCTGGATATCTTCCTGTTGTGGCACACTAATTCCTCCTTTAGCGGATATATTGTAAATGATTGTTATCCGCCAATTCAGATATATTTATTATCATTATATCGGACTTTTTTTGTTGGCTTCGCAGGTATCCCCGGGCTTCTCCTCAATTTTGTCACAGATCATCCGGACAAATTCCTCTATTTCTTTATCTCTATCCCCTTTTTGTCCCAGAGCTTCATCCTTATTCAGTATGAGATTGGCCAGCGGTTCTTTATCCGCCAGCTCCTCCATACCCTCCAGGGTCCCGCGGGGGCTTGATCCGGCCAGCGTTACGAAAAAAGCTACTTCGGGAAGAACACCGGCATTTCCCAGCAAAAAAGTGCGTACAGCCGGAGTCATTTTCCCCGCCCAGACCGGGGTGCCGATAATTATAGCATCATATTCATCAATCTGATGGTCAAAATCATCAATGACGGTAACATTGGAGGTGAGGGCATCGAAGCCGGAACGTATCAGACCAAAAATTCCTGACCTATCACGGCTGTCTTCCAGCTCCAGCAGATCAGCATTGAGATGCACGGACAGCCTGTCGGCAATTTCCCGGGTGGTACCGGTTCTTGAGTAATATACAATCAGAGTCTCCATTTTTGAAACCTCCCGGCATCGGCTTCTACCTAAATTGACCCTGCCAGTATGAATTGCTTCTCATACTCATAAAAACATTATAGAAGCTTCAGCTTCAAAAAGCAAATTAAAGCATAATTCCCGGATATTATCTGACGGCCTGCTGCAAAAAGGTCAGGAGTTCGTCATGTACCCCCGGCGAACCTGCCACAATTTCCTCTCCGGAGAGGCTTATATCCCGGCCGGAAAAATCGGAGGCCAGGCCGCCGGCTTCTTTTACCAGCAATATACCCGCGGCAACGTCCCAGGGGGAGAGTTTGATCTCCCAGAAACCACCGAATATCCCTGCAGCAACCAGAGCCAGATCATAAGCCGCCGAGCCGGTTCTTCTTATGCCTCCCGCCCGGGGAATGATTTCTTCCAGATAATTCAGCACCTCTTCACTCTCCTGCTGGTGGTCATAGGGAAAGCCCGTGGCCACAATGCTCGTCGACAGCTCCGCCTGATCATCGACCTGCAGCCTCTCAGAATCACGCCAGCTTCCTTCACCCTGGCGGCTCGTAAAAAATACATCCCGCACTGGCAGATAAACTACAGCCAGTTCGGGTGTTTCTTCCTGGAAAACCGCGATGGATATAGAGAAGATGGGAAATCCGTGAATATAATTGACGGTGCCGTCGAGAGGATCGATAATCCAGCGCACAGATGATTTTTGTCGGTCCTCTCCCCGCTCTTCAGCCAGCACGGAGTGATCCGGAAACTCACCGGCAATTCTTTCTATGAGCATGCTCTCGGATTTTTTATCGACCTCCGAGACGAGATTTATCTTCTGATCTTTGCTCTCAAAATCTATATCGCCTTCAAAATTATCAAGCTGATAATCCCCCACCTCACGACACCAGCTCTTTACTGTTTCGATATCGATATCCGGTCTGAAAGCCATTTTTATTCCTCCCGGTTTCATCAAACCTGCAGATTAAAATTCATCAAAGCCAGGAAAAAGCTATGATCAATATGCCCAGTCCCAGAAAAATCAATGCTGACAGCGTTTTTACAGTGCGATGGGGAATACGCGAAAGAAGTTTAGAGCCCATAAATGCAGCCAGTCCGTGATTTATACTCTGAGCTGCCATCGCGGCAGCCAGCACAGCCAGAGGCCGGCCGCTTACAGCAGCAAAACTCATAACCGTAAGCTGAGTTTTATCTCCCATCTCGGCCAAAAAAACCAGGCTGAAGGTGAGAGTGAAGGCCTTTTTTTCGCAATCTATAGCTCGCTGATCTTCCTCTGCGGATCCTCGACTGAAAAAAGCTACGATTCCCACTGCCAGAAAGAAGATGCCTCCTGTCAGCACAATGATATTTTCGGGCACCAGTTCGAATACCACCCTGCCTGCTCCGACTGCCATGGCCGTCACCAGAAAAAGTGCAGATATAGCCCCGAGAAATACCTGGCGGGGAAAGGGGCAGCCGGACATTATCAATGTAGTAAGCTGTGTTTTATCGCCCATTTCTGCAAAAAATACTGCCATGAAAACGGCAACTATCAGTTCCATTATCCATTCTCCTGATTTTTGCTATTGTGCTTCCTCACTATTTTAACCATTACCATAAATAATAAATCATACTTCCCCTACAGTCAAGTAAAAAGTTAACCCAAAATTTCTATGTCGAGAATTTCTCCGAGATCGAGTCTTTCTCCTGTCGCCATGATCACCTGAGGACTATCTCTCTGCAGGAATTTTATTTTCCCCCGGCACTTTTTCCGCCTTTGTGAAATTCTGAAGCCGGAATTCCCTTCATTTTCGCCGCAATCTTTTCGACAGTAAGTTATTATAACTCTGAGCTTTTGATTCCAGGCCCGACCGAGCAGATCAGCTATTTCCCGATCAGACTTTCCTGCTCTCTCGCAGCCAGCCCCGGCAGAACTCTTTCCCTCTCTTCTGTCCCGCTCAAACTCTTTCAGACCTTTTTTATGCCCAACAAGCTGCAGTGAAATCCATTTCTTATCCTCTCTCACCTCTTTTCCCCTCCTCAGCTCGAATTTACAATCGACAACACTATTTTACCATACTTACACTTCCTGTGCAAACTAATGTTCAGCCGCTGCCCTCTAAATTTTTTCTTCCAGCCGGGGCAGAATACTGCCGGCCCTGCCGGTAATAATAATATCAAATATCTCGGGTCTCTGGCCCCGATCAGCATTCACATAAACAAGTTCTGCTCCCGATCGCTTCGCCCGCGCGGGCAGTTCAGCTGCTGGATATACAGAAAGAGAGGAACCAATTACAAGCAGAACATCACATCTTTTGATCTCTTTTTCCGCCCGGCGAAAAACCTGCCGGGGCAGGCTCTCTCCAAAGAAAATCACACCGGGTTTGACTTTTTCGCTGCCACAGCTGCGACAGACGGGAATGCCTTCAGATTCGATCATCGACTCTATCTCGGTCCAGCTGTATTCGGCGCCGCAGTCAAGGCAGCGGGCCTTTGCGAGCGAACCGTGAAGCGGCAGCACCTCGCTGCTGCCGGCTTCTTGATGCAGAAGATCGATATTTTGCGTTATAACAGTTTTAAGTCTGTTATCCTTTTCCCAGCCGGCCAGAACTTTATGGGCCGGATTGGCGCTGGCTTCTTTCTCGACAGCCGTCTCCCTGATGAACTTCCAGAAAACACGAGGATTTTCACGAAAAGCGCTCAGCGAAGCGGTTTTTTCCGGCTCATATTCATCCCACAGTCCATCCTCACCGCGATAAGTAGGGATGCCGCTTTCAGCCGAAATCCCCGCTCCTGTAAAAGCGACTAAATAATCAGCATCTTTAATCATGGTGGCCGCCTGCTGCAGTGAACTTTCTCTGTCTTCTGACTTCATTTATAATTTCCCTCCTTATGAGCTGCTGAAGAATAAATATTGATAAACTCTGACTATTCGACTATAATTATAAAGCGAAAAAGGTCATGAAAGCAAAAGTTCAGCAGAAATTTTCAAAGCTGGTCCGGAATGATATCTACCGATGATTATGTCTTTGAGCTGCTCAGGTGGAGAATTTTTTAGAAAATATGATTAAAATTTGTAGAGAAAAATAATAATAATTTATTAGTTCAACAGGTTAACAAAAATGTCTTTTTGTGATAAGGTGAGTTAAAGACTAGTATTTATTCTTTATAAGAGGTGAATACAAAGTGTTAAAAAAACATTATCGGGCCGGCCAGATATGTCGAATTATGTTTATATTTTTATTTTTGGTCACTTTTACGGCCGGAATGAGCCTGTCGGGGGCAGATTCTGCTCGGGCACAGACAGCATTTACCGATGAAATTCTGCCCGACTATCTCAGCGAAACTATAAATTCAGACTCACACAACTACAAGACTTCAACCGTGCTGCCGGACATTTATCGCAATCGAGATTATGAACTGATATGGGTCGATGATGAAGGGCTCTCAACCCTGGGAGAAAAACTCTACTCTCTCTTGAGCGATGCCGATAAGCGTGGACTTGTGGTCGATGATTACAACCTCAACGAAATAAACGGCATCTGGTTTTCCCTGTCCCGGCAAAATTTTCAGGAGGCCAGCCCCGACCGGATTGCGGAGATGGAGTTAAAATTAACTGATGGTTTTCTCCGCATGATGGGCGATTTGGCTTTAGGACAGCTGGAAAGCGAGAACCTGGAAAGACGCGAGTTTTCGGCCGAGCACAAACAGCATCTTCGCGGGGTGCTGGAAAGGATTATTTCCAGCGGCGAATTCTATCCCGCCCTGCAGGAATTACAGCCTTCTCATCAATATTACTGGCAGCTTAAAGAGGAACTGGCGGAGAGAATTGAAACAGGTGAACAAGCGGATGTGATCAAATCTTTCAAGCTTAATCTGGAAAGGTGGCGCTGGCTGCCGCAGGATTTGGGAGATCGCTTTATTATCGCCAATCAGCCCTCATTTACCCTGGAAGTCTTTGAGGATGATCGACGCATCTTGGATATGAAAACTGTCGTCGGAGAAACGAACAGAGAAACTCCCGATATCAGCAGCCGGATTACGCATCTGGTTTTGAGCCCACGCTGGTATCTGCCCAATTCCATCGCCGTTAGTGACCACCTGCCTAAAATTCAGGAGGATTTAGAGTATCTTGAGGAAAAGCAGTTTCGAATTTACCGGGAAGAAGAGGATCGATTTGTCGAGGTCGATCCCAAAGAGATAGACTGGCAGGAAAAAAATCAGGATAATTTTCCCTATTATATCTGGCAGGAAGCCGGTCCGCAAAATGCTCTGGGCAGGGTTAATTTTCGTTTTCCCAACGAACATCAGATAAATCTGCATGATACTCCCGATAGGCATCTTTTTGATGAGAGTTATAGGGCCTACAGCTCTGGCTGTATAAGAATGGAAAAGCCTCTTGAGCTGACCCATTATTTGCTGGAAGAAAAGAATGATTGGGATGAGGAGAGAGTTCAAAAGAAAATTAATGAGCGCGAGGAAACTCTGGTCAATCTGCCCGATCCGATCGATATACATCTGACATATTTCACCGTAAAGCCTGATTATGAAGACGGCAGCCTCAATTACTATGGTGATATTTACAGTCGAAATGAAAATCTCGAACAGGCTTTAGAATTTGATTGATCAATATCGAATTGGTCAATATCGATGAGTTAATACCGCTTATCGACCTCTGAATTCATATCTGGATATAATTTTTAAAGGCCCCGTCGGATAAAGACGGGGCTTCTTGATTTTTAATAAAAAGTATATTATAATAAGTTTGTGATATAAATATGATATTTTTATGATAAAAATATGCTCATGTTCTCATAATTTAGCCGCATTACTTTATCAGGCCGAAGTGGGTCGATATGATCACTTATAGAGCCTCAAGGCCTGAAGTAAAGGAGAGCAGTAAAATGGCCAGAAATTCCAATGATTTTTCGCAAGAAAAGTCAACTATTATACTGGTTATAAAGCTGCTGCTGGCTGCATTGCTGGCCAGCATCTTATTTGCCACGGCAATCTTCATGCTGCCCTACTTTTCCCCGCACAGTTTTCTGCCGGAAATTTTGCCCCGTCAGGCCTCGGGCTATAGCAATCATATTCCTTCATCAGACTCACATATACCTGAAATATCACTTAGTTTTGATGTCCAGGGCCACAACCAGTGTGCAGGCTACGTTACCGCCTTCATCAGGCGATATTACGGCGATGAGGTTTATGGCTCAGACGTGTACAGGGAAATTTCATATAACTCACCTGTGGATATCGGAGTGCCGCCCCACCGCATAATGAGAAATTTTGAGGAGAACAGTTTAAATGCCTCCGCCCGAACCGGGGATCTGGAGCATATAAAACATTATGCTGCCAGAGAAATCCCGGTTATCGTTCTGGTTGGTCAGGGAATCAGCTGGCAGCATTATATGGTTCTGATCGGATTCGATTCGGAAAAAAGCGAACTTTATTTTTACGATTCCGAGGTCAGCAGCTTCGATCGCAGCCGGAGCGATCCAGGCAACAGAACCCTGTCTGAAGAAAAATTTCTGGAGATCTGGCAGAACCAGCTCCCCGTTTTCTCTCAGCTTTTTATAACCGTTGAACCTCCTCCAGTTTCAGATATCACCTGAACTATTTTTAACCGTTTCTTCTCCGAAACAGCTGATATGGAGAAGATCTTTTTAACTCAATTTATCATTCGAGCAAATGCATTATCCTATCCATTTCAATATTTTCCCCTATGATATTTCTTGTCTTCTCTATCTTTTTGTGATCGTTGGGCCGCAGTTTAATGGTCATATCCTTGATGCGGCTGGCCACTGTGTAGGTATCCTCCTGTGATTCCATAATTAAAATACCCAGATTTTCTGCCGTTTCTATTATCGATTCGTGAGGAGTGATACCGCCGGTGGCAATTATACCCGAAACGCTCCCTCCTCTACCTGACTGGAGATGGATGGCGGTGCGGCAGAGCGCTGAAACCATCATATCTTCGCGATCTCCCCCCGTTATCAGCAGTTCATTGCCCTCGATATATTTTAAAGCTTCGCGGGGGGTCATAGCTCCGATTACAACCCTGCTGATGCTGCGGCTTTCCACGGATTTCCCCACATCGGTAACGGGCTGAAAATGCTCAAACTGATCCATTATATGGCCGATGCTGGGATAAGTCAGCATGCGCTCATAGGGTATGACCCCCAGCACCTCCAGACCTCTCTCCCGCAGAGCCATACCTGCTTTTTCCTTAACTTTATCCATCTTGCTTTTATAAACTTTGTTGAGCACCACTCCCAGAATTTCGATATCGAACTGTTTGAGAAAACTCACATTCAGCATGACTCTATCGACTGTATTGCCGATTCCACCTTCGGCCAGAATAATTACCTTGCTGCCCAGCATTTCGGCCACCCTGGCGTTCGATAGGTTGACCACTTCACCCACGCTGGTCTGACCGGAACCCTCTATAACCATCATATCCCGGCCCTGAACCATCCGATCATAAGCCACTGTGATCTGTCTTTCCATCTCCTGACGACACTCGGATTCAATGCAGTGCCTGACAAAAGAACTGTCGAGGATCACCGGGCTGATATCCTTGAGATTGTCGTCGAAATCATAAATTGAATCCATCAGCTGCACATCCTCATCGATCCTGAGACCATCCTCTGTCTCGACAAAGCGATTGCCGACCGGCTTCATAAAGCCCACATTGCCCACCTTATCGTTGAGAAGAGACAAAAATCCTACCGCAAATGATGTTTTGCCGCGATCCTGTCCGGTTGCCGCTACAAAAATGTCTTCCAATTTACAAACCTCCTTCCAGCGCCGGGAGCGAGCAGAGCTCACTCCTGCAGACTGGGGAATAGAGAAACATCGGTATGAGGAATAAACTTAGCTGCCACAAATTCGTCCATAAAATCGGCGCTGTTCTCTTCAGAGCTCAGCTCCAGGTAGGTCATTTCCCGGGCTATCTCGCGAGAGCGCTTAAATTCTGATGCTGAAAGTGTGGCCTGACGGGCTCCTGCCAGCGAACTGTTGCCAATAAATACAAATCTATCCCGGGGCAGATCGGGAAATAATCCCAATCTCACGGCAGCATCGACATTGAGATAATTGCCGAATCCTCCTGCTATATAAACGTTCTGGATCATCTCCTCTGTAAAGGAGAGCCTGTCCAGGATAATCTTGACCGCCGCGTAGATAGCTGCTTTCGATCTGAGAACATGATTGATGTCATGTTCTGTCAAAACTATATCTTCATCGATGCCGGCTTTCTCCTGACTGACCAGCAGAAATTCCAGATTGTCTTCGCTGCGCTGGCGCAGTCTGTCGGTCTCTATCTCTGTATTATAACGGCCGGAGCGGTTCAGTATTCCATCTTTCTGCATCGATGCAATGAGATCGATGAGGCCGGTTCCGCAAATTCCAACAGGTGCTTTGTCCCCTATTGTTTTGATGATGGGCTCATAATCATCATCGATATAAATCTGCTCGATTGCTCCATCCATGGCTCTAACGCCACTCTCGATGCCGCCGCCCTCAAAAGCAGGTCCTGCCGAAGCCGAGCAGGCTATCAGGAAATCGCTATTGCCGACTACAACTTCACCGTTGGTCCCTATATCTATCAGCATCGACATCTCTTCCTGCTCTGACAGCCCTGAAGAGAGCACGCCGGAAATTATATCACCACCTACAAAACTGCCTATGGCAGAAAAACTGTAAATGGGAGCGAGATCGTGAGCATCCAGATCGATCTCGCTGGCTCTGAGCGTAGGAGCCTGAGAAAAAGTCGGAGTGAAGGGTGAATGGCGAATATGGTTGGGGTCTATACCATACAGGGTATGAGTCATGGTGGTATTGCCTGCTGTAATGATATATCTTATTTGATTTTTATCTATATCGGCTCGATCTCTCACTTTATCGATCAACTCGTTGATCGTCTCCACGACTGCCCTGTGAACTTCCTCTATACCACCTTCGTTCTTGCTGGCGTAATTTATCCGGGCTATTACATCATCACCAAAGCGGGCCTGATGATTGTATTCGCCGGCTCGAGCCATCTCCCGGCCCTTCTGAGGATCGAGCAGAGAAGCCACCATGGTGGTCGTGCCGATATCCACAGCCATTCCGTAATAATCCTCTGGACCGGGGGCGGAAAGTCCGATGATCTTCTGATGGGACAGCTGATCACAAAAATCCACCGTCACCTCCCAGTCATTGTCACGCAGCAGACCGGCCAGTTGATCGAGCAGCCCGAGGGATATATCATAAAATTCATCTCCGTTTTCCTGCTGCAGCTCGCGGCGCAGACGCTCTAAATCACTGGTATTATCCTGCAGGCTCGGCTCCGGAATCTCAAGCAGCTGCCTCTGATAAAGAGACTCGGCTTTAATATCAAGATCATGATCCAGCCTGTGTTCGAGATAGTCCTCTTCTCTCTCTCCCAGCAATATCTGCTGGCCCGATATAAGCGAAGAAGCCGGTATTTCAACCTGCATATCGTCGGTTACTTTTACCTGGCAGGCCAGAAAATAGCCGTTTTCCCGTTTTTCCGCCTCAAGCCTATCGCCAGCTTCGTACTCCATACTATCTTCCGGAGCAGCTTTAACCTGACAGTTGCAGCAGGTTCCCTCTCCCCCGCATTCAGCCCTCAGCTGAATTTCATTGTCCTGCAGAACCTCGAGCAAAAAATCGCCTTTATCACAGATGAGCTGTTTGTCGCCGGGCATTACCTCGATAGTGCATTGTTCCGTCATTTTTTAAACTCCTTTCCAGCTAAATCCTGCTAATAATCTTTTAAAATTTATCCCCCACCGGCTGTTTTAAAAACCCTCCCCTTTTATAACCCTGCAATAACATATTTCCCATCCTCCCGGACAAAGCTTGTGGATAACTGCACAAAACCCCCAACTAATAGGTTACCGGTATACCTGCCTTTTTGTGTAATAATACAGGTATACCGGAAATAAATTTCGGAATGCTATATAATTTTCTCATCTCTGATCCTGCTCACCTAAACATCTGCCGGTCAGACTCCGGCTGGAACCAACAAATTATTTGCTGCTGCGATAGGCACTCAGATAATCGTCATTATATATGTGCTCGTTGAGCAGAATTTCAGCTGTAATGATCGCATCCATCAGTTCTTCATCCATGGGATTGACGATAGCCGTATCGACTCCGTGAGCTATGCACATAACCATATATGTGCGGTTGATAAGCTCATTATGCTTGGTATTTGAAGATATATTGCTGAGACCGACGTTAAAGTGAGGTAAAGGATCGGAAAGATTCTGCATCTGCTGCATGGCCTCCAGCAAAAATCCGGGCTGGGTTTGAGTAGCGCTCACAGGCAGGACGATTGGATCGACAAAAAGATCATCGAAGTCAAAATCCAGTTCCCTGGCTTTCATGACGATATTGCCGGCCAGTGCAACTCGTTTTTGATCATCGTTGGGCACGCCATCCTTATCCATCGTCAGAGCTATCAGCCCGGAATCATATTCCATGGCCATGTTCATGTAGGTATCGAGCTCATCCATATCAGCCTGACAGGAGTTGATTATGGGGGGCTTTTCTACTCTCTCCAGACCGGCTTCAATAACCGGCTGACGGGGGCTGTCGATACATATAGGAGCATCCACAGCCTCCTGTACAGCATCGATCAACCAGAGCATGGCCTCTTCCCGTTCGTGAGATGGAACTGAAGTTCCCACATTTACGTCCAGATAGTCCGCCCCGCATTCAACCTGTCTTTGGGCCAGATCCTTAATCACCTCTTCATCACGATCTTGAATTGCTTCTTCAACATCTGTAAATTGACCGTTGATTCTTTCCCCGATAATTATCATTTTTTTACCTCCCCGTTTTTAATGCGATTATATTATCTATCCAAACTCCTGCAGAACATGCCCGGTAGAAACAGAAGCAATAAAACAGCAGTCCTGTATATGTTAAAATATGCCCTGCTGATTTATTCCCCTGGAGTCATCTGATCGATATAACTTTGAATGTATTCTATCGCGTCAGGGTTGGCCATGGTCAGAATATCGGCCCCGGCCTGCAGATAGGCCACGGCGGTCGAGGTCTCCCAGGCTATGGTTCTCTCCTCCTGGCTGCCCCAGCTGGGTTCATCATCTGCCGACACTTTTACCTCTTTAGCCCGCTGAGTTTCTGGACCTATATCGGCTATGATGGGCATGGCCATCATCTCATCACCGCCGAGAGAAGAAATCCTGGTTCTTTCCATGATGCTGTATGCATATTCGATGCCGTACCCCAGGGCACCGTTGGTGGTGAATATAACTATCTTGTCGGTGGGAAAACCCATATCCGAGAGCAGAATATTTACCTGCTTGCAAATGTTGATATCGATAGGAGATTCACCGATAATATTATGCCCATCGGCTATAGCGGTAGCGGCGATAGTTTTATAATTATCCTCGGTGACAGAACCTATCAGACACTGCTCGCCGGCCAGCGCCTGGCTGACCTCGGGAAACATTTTGTTATCGGGTTCCTCATCACCGCTGCCCCAGATTATAAGAGGCAGATCGACTGCATCATTAACCGCAGTCGCCAGTTCGGCACATTCCTCGGGACTGGCCGGATCTTCCTCGGCCGCATGCCGGGTCAAACGCAAAGAGAGAAGATCCACTCCCAGTTCTTCGGCTTTTTCAGCCCAGCTGACCGGATCCTCGATTACATCTCTGCCGATCGAATCTTTGTAAATATCTGTCCACTTATCGGGCTCCTGATCGAAAATGTCCATGGCGATAACAGGCTCGCCCAGATCATCCGCCTCGTCATACATGAAGGGAAGTCCATTATGTCCGCCTATCTCGACGGCGTTCTCGCCCGTACCGATGGTGACCTTATTTATCTTCCTGGGAAAACTCTTCTTTACTTTTTCCACTGCCATAATACATACCTCCTATGAGGTTGTTTTTTCCGAACCGCTTTGCTGCAGGCAGTCTTTCCTTGCCCGCTTGACCGCTGCTTCGGTAACATGAGCTGATCTATGAATGATGTCTACAGAAGCCATGCAGGGATAGTATTGATGGGCGAGGCCGGCTTCCTGAGATGCTTCGTCAAGCTCGCTGCCGGTAATCTCACCGGCGACAAAATGGCTGCCGCCGCAGGGTGAACTGCGTTCAACCTCGACCTTTCCCAGCCGGCTTTCCTGACAGTAAAATTCGAATTCAGGCCGGCCAAATTCCTCAGCAAAGCTTCTGATCAATTTTTCATCGTAACCAACTGGAGTCAGAGAGCAGAAAGGCTCGGGCATAGCCACAGCCACATCCTGCTCTTCCAGCCTGCTTTTGATCTGACGTTGAAGTCCTGCCGGCATACCCGTTTCGAAATCGACTGGTATAAGAGCAGCCCTGGCCCCGGATTTAAAGCTGAGTTCCGGCACCAGCTGCCCCAGAGATCCGGTTTCGATCAGCGCCAGCATCAGATCTGTCCCGGGCATTTCTTCCGGCAGATGATTTTCCGGTTCATCGATGACCGGAAGATTCAAAACCGGCATTTCGACCAGTTTTACCTTCCATACCTCAGGAGCATTTTTCTTCAGAAATGAAGCCATTCTGCTGCCCCAGCCTCTATTGGTCTCCTGATAGATGATTGTCAGCTTCATGCCATCAGCTCATCCATCATCTCAGCCACGGCTTTGCGAGCCTGGCTGTCCTGAGGAAGATCCAGCAGCGAGCGCTGTTCCAGATTATAATCTACAAGCACCTTATCATCAGGTATAGTGCCGGCCAGATCCAGATCGAGTTTATCTATCTCCTCCTGAAGCCTGGGATGAACGTCTCCCCGGGCCCGGTTGAGGACCAGATAGGTGGAGCCAACATTTATCTCCAGATCCTTGACCAGCTCGTGAATTCTTCCGGCTGAACGCACGCCGATGGGATTTTCATCGCTGACGATCAATAGCAAATCTATATCACGGGTTGTGCGCCGGGAGATATGCTCCATTCCGGCCTCATTATCGAGCACCGCATACTCATAATTGGGCATTAATTCATCCATATAGGAGCGCAGAATATCGTTGACCGAGCAGTAGCATCCCGGCCCTTCCGTTCTGCCCATTACCATCAAATCAAATCCGCTGTTTTCCGCCAGGGCGGTGGAAATCTGAAACTCTATATGCCGCCTTTTATCCATGGAAGCAGGTATATTTTCCCTATCCCTCGATTCAGCCAGAATATCGCCAAGAGTAGAAGGAACGTCGATATTCAGAGCTTCACTCAGGGTGGCGTTGGGATCAGCGTCGACTGCCAGCACCGGCGTAAGCTCTTTTTCGACCAGCTCACCTATGACCAGACTGGCTACGGTGGTCTTGCCGGTACCACCCTTACCTGCAACTGCTATATTGTAGGGCATTTATTTTCCTCCTGACCTTCGTTTTAATTGGAGCACCCGAAAGGAACTGCTATTCCTGGCCGTTCGGGCTGTAATCCCGCAGAAATCCGGGAAGGCCGCTGGCTTCACGCGGTCCTACAACTACATCCCAGCCCGATTCAACCTCGAGCTCACCGCTCATAACTGCTACATGACCGGGTATAATTACCTCTTTATGATCGATTTTGTCTGTTAAATCGGTATCATTGAGCGCGTTGGCCGCTACCTCGGCGGTCAAATTCTCCGACGAGTAAGCGGTCAACACCGATTGACCCTCGGTGTCTACGGTGACAATATAGGAGGGCACTCTGCTCGACTCGACCTCGGAAGCCACGGTAAAGTAGGTGAGAGCAAAGTTGGTGGTCATCAGGACGGGAGCGTTTTCGTCATGATCTTCGCCGACCTCGAAGACTTTCGCTTCGACTGTGGGTGGAACTCTGGGATCGGTATAAATATTCTGTCTGAGCACCGTGACGGGCAGAGCCTGCCATCTGCGGGCATCCTCGAGCAGGATTATGCCGGCATATTTGCAGACATAGGTGCAGGCTTCCATGAGAGTTTCATGGGCATCTTCCCCTGCGGCAAAAGCCATGGTGGGATATCCCAGGGGGCGGAAGTTATTCTCCAGAGCCTGACGCCTGATCTGAGTCTGATTTTGCATACCTGTGAGAGGGTCACGGGCCCCGGGATCGAGTATCAGCTCTTCAGCCCCCGCTTCTTCGATCTTTTCTGTCAGCTCGGCCAGCTCTTCCAGACCGTCACCGCAGACTGCCAGAGGTATTTCATTTTCAGCTGCTATTTCAGCCATAGCCTCGCAGTTATCCTCGGTCGCAGCGTAGATGAGAGGTTTTTCTTCCTTCAGTTCCTCATTCTCGTCCAGAGCTGTCTGAATGATCTCTGGATCTTCACTCATCAATACCGGTATCCTATCGCAGGTCTCGAGCACCTGACCTACAAAATCGGCATATTGATCGGCATCACCGCTCTCCTCGTTGAGGCCGACCACCTCGAATTCGATCGTCTCACCTATTCTCTCGTAAGTCAGATCGTTATAGCGTTCAAGTCTCTCCTCGAGCTCGTCCTCGGAAAGAGTATCGCTGAGCGTGCCGCCTATACCGGGCTGGTTGTGGAAAGTTTCCTCATGACGAAACATAACTGTCTCCATTCCCAGCGGCAGCTCTCGATCACCTCTTTTGACCACCACTTCCTTGATAGGAGGTGCAGAAGCGCTGGCCAGCTCGGCTTTGGCCTCCTCTGAAACATCCGGGCATTCATCGAGCGATACCTGTTTGTTAGCCAGCTGCATGGCAAAAGCAAGACAGGTAGGATGCCCGCACTTGCCACAGTTGGTTTGAGGCAGAAGTTCATAAATATCCATTGCAGATAGATCCATTTTTTGCATCCCTCCAGTTCTGTGCTTGATAATTGCTGTTTTTTTATCTATAATCTCAGAATCAACACCAATTTAGCAATTTATATATATTTTATGTTTGATGGCTGCAGCTTAAAACTTTAAAGTGAGCGTTATTACAAACCAGTTGAAAGGTGTAAAGCGGCCGTCCCGGAGGGGACAGCCGCCTATTATTTTACATCTTTACATCATGGGCTCCAGTTCCAGAGCTGGATGGCCGACTTCCTGCAGAAATTCAACGACTTCTTCCTCTTTGGTGGCTATTTCTTCATCGGCGATCATCTCGGTGAAGTTCTCGATGCCGTGCTTTTCCTCGACCTTTTTATTGAGCAGCTCGCCTACATCCTGCTTGAGGGTTTTGGGCATCCATACTATGCGGGGATGTCCGCCGTCAGCCGAGATGAACTTATCGCTGGTGATGTAAAGTTTGGAAATGCCGATGAAACCAGGCGTCTGAACGCCGCCGCCGACCTGACCGGCCATCGTGGAGAAGGTCATACCGGCCGGGGTCATACCGTCGAATTCTCGCGGTACTATCATGACTCCGTTGGCAGTAGGCACCAGAGTGGCTATACACTCAAAACAGCCGCAGGAGGTCATAGGAGCATCCATCATCGAATAGGCGCTGAATTCCGTGAGATTACCGCGCGATGCTTCTTCCAGATATTCATTGACACCCCGCCATTTTCCAGATACCTCATCCAGACACTCGCCTTTTTTGACCGGCTGGTTGGGACCTGAGGGGATGATTTCATAGTTGGCCTTGGCATCGAGCCAGGTATAACCGCCGCAGAGTCCCGATCTTTCGGGAGTAATTATGCAGACGTGATCGGGAGCGAAACTCTGACAGAGAACACAGGAATAAAAGGTGTCGACCTCCTCATCGGTCATCTCCCTGATTCTGTCATCGCGCTCACTATAGGCTTCACGGGCCAGCTCCTGTTTTTCCAGAACTTTTTCCTCTTCCGTGTAAAGCCTGACCTGGATTTTATCGGCTACCGCTCCGTACTCCTGATGCAGGCGGGCGTGGAGAACATCGCCGATATGCTCGATGGTGAATCCTTCGGCCACGGCTTCCTGAGAGATTCTGATCCAGTTGATATCGCGCTGACCGTTGTGCCAGATACCGGAAGCCTGGTTGAAATAGGTGTGAATCATTCTCTCCATGACCGGCTCGAAATCCTCCTGCATATCACGGCCATAAACATCGACAACTATTCCCAGCGGCAGCTGCGTTCCTGGTTCGACATCGTCTACATCGGGTCCTTCCAGCGTAACTTTCCCATCTTCCACTGCATCGGAGTCATCGAACATGCGCAGGTATTCAAAAGAAGGAGTGCGCTGGCCGCCGAACTCCACGTGTACATCTTCCTTGCGAATAATCTGACCTTCGAAAGCGGGGCCGTAGGAGACGGGGACGGGTACTTCATCTATTTCGACTTTCAGGCCGCGAACCTCGATGGCCTTCTGTACAATCTCGTCATGAATATCCTCTTCATCGGTCTGCTTGGGCATGGCCACAACGTGTTCATAGGTGCAGATGCCGGTGGGCAGAATTTCCGGTATATCAGTATCGGCTACAGTTGGGAAGCCGAAATTGATGGCTCCGGCAGCCTGAGCATACTTCCTGTCATCGACTTCGTCCAGGGCGAGCACGAAAGCATAAGTTCTATTCTTGTTATAGGTTAGATTGCGCCTATAATCGCCGGGCTCTACTCCACCGAAGGCCATGGCAACCCTCGAAGCAAATCCGAGGGCGAAAACGGTAGCCGTGATGTCTTTACCGAAGGGAACCAGTCGCGTGTCCCAGCCCATCTGGACGCCTTCTTCTCGCAGCTGCTCTGCGAAACTGACCCCTTCCGGGTTGGAGCCGCTCATGAATACATAGAGGTTCTTTTCCTGAAGTTCCTTGGCTATATCGACCGCAGTCTCGTTATCCGGAGCAGCTCCGACTATAGCAGCAAAACCGGGAGCGCTGCCGTCAACAAACTCAAGACCGCGCTTTCTGAACATGTTATCATTGGCTGCTCCCAGCCAGAAATCATCGCCTTCCGGCGGGCAGTTCTCCTCCATATGATAGGGAATAGGCTCTTCCACATATTTCAAGCCTTCTATTACCTCGTCCGCGAAGAGGGTAGCCATACCCGCATCGAGCGTGTGGCCCAGATAGGGTGTCCAGAGCTCATCGCTCGGCTCTTCAGGCAGCAGCTGTTCTACATCGTCGAGTACTGTTTTGAGGCCGCCGACAGTATCTATCTCTGTTCCGGTCATGGAATAATAGACCGGCAGAAAATATGCCGTATTGGGAAATTCTACTTTGGCTCCAGAATCGTATTCTTCTAAAGCCTGGTCGAGCTCCTCCCGGGCCTCCTGATAAACATCTTTTGCGCCTCTAATAGCAGCAGATGCAATTTTCTTTGACATTTACTTTACCTCCTTGCATTATTCAGGCAATTTTTCTGTTTTTTTATATGGTTATTTATTCCTGCATCTCTCTTCTCATGTCCATATCGAAGAGCACTCTCTCAGCACCTTCTCCGATGCCCAGCTCTTCACGCTTTTTATCGATATGATCGATCATCTTGCCGGCCATCTCCGAAGGTGTCTCAGCCACATCCCAGGTGGCACCGTAAATGTCTTCGATTTCATCGAATAGATATTCGGTGAAGACCTCGCTGCCGACTGTGGGGAAGTCACCGCCGAATACGGTATAGACTCCGGAGGTTACGAAATAATGTCCTATGGCGATGGCTTTCTCGCTCATCCACTCAGGAGCTGCACCTGCTACCGGCAGTTCGCTGACGTCATCACCGATGTTGAGCCGGCTGTTTTCCTGACCGACATTTACCATCTCGGCCAGAGCGTTGAGAATTCTGCTGTTATCGACACAGGCTCCGGCGTGCAGCACAGGAGGGATTCCGACTGCTTCGCAGACTTCGGCCAGCCCATCACCTGCTTTTTCGAGAGCAGTTTCCGGCTGCATGAGACCGGCTTTAGCACTGGCTATGGCAGCACAGCCTGTTTGAACTACCAGCACATTGTTGGCTATCAGCTCTTCTACCATCGGCACGTGCATTTTATCGAGCGGCATGGCAGCGTTGTTACAGCCTACCACTCCGGCCACGCCTCTTATCTTGCCGTCCTTGATGTTGCTGTTTAAAGGCCAGTAAGAAGAGCGATAACTGCCGCCCAGCATGTATTTGATGAATTCGTGTGAAAATCCAGCCAGGGCCTTTTCGCTCTCCTCGGGAATGTTGACTCCTTCGCGCTTGGGGAAGTTATCTATGGCCGCTTTGAGCAGTTCCCGGGCGGACTCAAGCGGCTGACTTTCGTCGAATTCGATATGCTCGGCCATGGGCATTTTGGCTTTTTCGGTGGTGGTTACCAGTTTGGTGTGGTAATCGGGCAGCATTCTCTCCAGCGACTGCATTATGCACTGAACATCGACCATCATCATATCCACAGCTCCAGTCGATATGGCCAGTTCCTGCTGCAGAAAGTTGCCTGCTACCGGGATTCCGTGTCTCTGGAGAAGCTCATTTGCGGTACAGCAGATACCGGAAATATTGATTCCTTCAGCACCTTTTTCCCTGGCATATTCCTGAATTTCCTCTTCCTGGGCAGCTATGGCGATCATCTCGGATATTAAGGGCTCATGTCCGTGCACAACAAGGTTGACCATGTTCTCATCCAGCACACCCAGATTGGCATCGAACTTTACCGCATCTTTTTTGCCGCCTTTTTCGGGCTGGCCGGGAGTGCCAAATAAAATATCCTGCAGTTCGGTCGCTATCATCGAACCTCCCCAGCCGTCGGCCAGGGCGGCTTTAGTGCCCTGTTTGAGAATGTTCTTATAATCCTGATCGACACCCATGGTTGTGCGGTGCATGGCTTCTACATTCTCGATATCTATTCCCCGGGGAACTACGCCGTTGCGGCGCCAGATATCCTTTCGCTTTTCCGGGGCCCGGGAGATAAATTCGAGCTCTCCTTCCTGACTGCCAAAGCTGGCCACCGCTTTTTCTCCGACCTCGATAGCTATCTCATTTATATCGCGATCTTCGGTCTCAACATCGAAAGTCTCAGCCACCTCTTTTAGCTTCTCTTCGTTTTTGATCTCATAACCGGGGGCCTCTCCTTTAGCCGCTTCCAGAAAGGTTTGAGCTACTCCGCGGCCGTGATCGGAGTGGGCTGAACTGCCTCCGACTATCATCCGGACAAAATTGCGGGCCACTATCGTAGCAGCATCTGCACCGCAGACGCCCTCTTCCTGACGGCCGGGAATTATTCTACAGGGGCCCATGTTACAAATTCTGCAGCAAATACCCTCCGTGCCGAAATTGCACTGAGGCTTCTGCTGCTCATATCTGTCCCAGGCAGTGCTTACACCGCTGTCCCGGGCATTTTCGAGAGCGGAGCGCGAAGCCATATCATCGGTCATTTCTTCATTATTTTTTTTCTCCTCTGACATTTTTGATAACCTCCTGATAGTCTGATTTTTGGTTCTGCTATATCTGAATACTTATGCTGGTGCTCTTATGCTGGTCGCCAAAATTTTAACTGTCATTCCCGATCCTGGTCAGTTCTTCTCTTGAATTTTCGTGCTATATTAAGATGATCGGAAACTTATCCTTCTGCAATCTCGCCGAAGAGGTCTCGTTTTTGAAAAATCCGGGCGATCTCATCTTCTAGAAGTTCTCTCTCATCTTCGGCAGAAAAACCCGAACGCAGAAGCTCTTCTTTGAAATCGATCACTCCCAAAAGATCCGAACCGAGTTCCTCTTCCAGCAGCGAACGCTCCTCCTCGCTTCTCACTTTGTTGGCGATAAATTCTATTCGGCCTACTCCGGCCTCCTCAGCCAGTCCCTGAATTGTCCTGGCCGTATCCACACTTATACTGCTGGGCTCCAGAACAATCAGCATAAGATCGACACCGGCCGAGGTGCCGCGGGTGAGATGCTCTATTCCAGCCCCCATGTCGAGAACCACTGCCTCGTCCCTGGTGAAGACCAGAGAGTTCATAATCGCTTTGAGAAAACTGTTTTCAGGACAGTAACAGGAAGAGCTGGCTTTTTTGACTTCTCCCATCCTCAAAAAATTCAAACCATTTTGTCTGACAGCATATTCCTCCAGAACATCGTCGACCTCGGGATTTAAAGTGTAAAGTCCTCCCTTTTCTCCGACCTTTTCCTTGATGACCTCATCGAGTTCAACAAGTGGCTTTACCTTTTCTTCTATTCCGAGCATAGCAGCCAGATTGGCATCAGGATCGCTATCTATTGCGTATACTTCGTAACCGTTTTCCTGCAAATATCTGGTGATACTGGCTGAAATGGTGGTCTTGCCCACGCCACCTTTACCTGATACTGCTATTTTCATTATTTCACTTCCCCGCTGAAAACACAGATTTTGTTAATACGTTCACATTAATCAGTTAGCTCTAATCTCTTTACTCCCCTGGTCCGGTCAGTGACATCTTTAGACGGTAACTTCCCGTCAAATCAGCTGTCTTTAGGATATCATTCCACTCCTTCGATGTAAAGTTATATTTAGAATTACCTGAAAAAAACATATTTCTCTGTAAAATAGCTAAAATAAGCAAAGATAGCGGCAGCTAATCGACTTTAAAAGCATTTAAACCGTTTATCATACTCCTTAAAGGGGTTTGAAAATTATTTTTTTCACAGCAGCATTTGTTTGAAAGATTGCTATGATTTAGTTTATCGTTTGAAAGATTGCTATGATTTAGTTTATCGTGGGTAAAAAACAACGGCTTTGAGCTGTCTTCCCTCTTTATTATTTCTTTATAAAACACCGTTTACCTGCTTACTAACTCTATTTATCACTATAAAAAATATTGAAACTTGTCAAAAAAATAGTTCCAGAAAAGTCTGCTTAAGTCTCCTGAGATTCGGCCATCACCACCGCCGCTGAAAGCGAGATAAATCGCACGTCAGCAGAATCCGAACGCGAAGTAACCACTATCGGTTTGCGGGTGCCTCCCAGAAGAGCTGCAAAGCGACCTCCACCCATGTATATAACGCTTTTCCCCAGAAGATTGCCCGAATTGAGATCAGGAGTTATCAGGATATCGGCCTGCCCGGCTACTTCACCTTCTATCCCTTTGATTCTGGCAGCTTCGGGAGAAAGTGCATTATCAAGAGCAAAAGGTCCGTCTACTATGCCTCCTTCGACCTGACCTCGATCAGCCATCTTGCTCAAAATAGCCGCTTCCTGAGTGGCGGGAATATTATCCCTGACTTTCTCAACTGCTGCCATCAAAGCCACTTTGGGCTGACTCCAGCCCAGCCTGCGGGCGGCATTTATGGCGTTTTGAATTATCTCTATCTTTTCAGAGAGGGATGGATTTATATTCATTCCCCCATCACTTATCAAAAACAAACGGTCGACGGCCGGAACTTCGGCCAGCACAATATGGCTTATCAACCTTTCCGTTTTCAGATCGTATTTATCTCTCAAAATTTCTCTCATCAATCTCGAAGTGTCGACCAGGCCCTTCATCATAACATCGGCACTGCCATCAGCCAGCAGCTCGGTCGAACGGCGGCAAATTTCAGCTTTGCCTTCAGCCGATATAATCCTCTCCTCATCCAGTGAAAAACCTATACTTTCTGCTTCTCTCTTGATGAGATCTTTATCTCCCACCAGAATGGGATGGAGAATTTCCTCACTCTCTGCTTCAGCCACCGATTTTAAAACTTCTCTCCCTCCTGCTCCGGCCACAACTACCGATTGAGTAGTCTTTTTTCTGGCTTCATCCAGCAGCTCTTCTATCGAATTGATCAACTTAACTACCTCCCATGTTTATATGCGGTTCTTCGTTCACAATCATCGTTCACTATTCACCAGAATCGCGCGATAAAGGAAACAAATATAAATATACCCAGACCCACCAGCGCAGCCTGAATCATCGGCCGCAGCAAAAAGTGCCCGCCCAGACTGTAGGCCAGGGACAGTATTATTGAAGCTATCAATAAAAACCAGAGCAGCCCGGGGCCTTCCATTTCTAATCCTCCTGCTTAAGATTATATTGTTTGACAATCTTTTCTGCTTCCCGCTTGATCGAGGCAGCCAGCCAGGCAGGGGCGAGCACCCTTGCTCTGCTGCCAAAGCTTAAAATGATTCTTTTAACCCATTCGTTGTTGGGCCAGCGGACAGTGACCAGGATCTCATCACCTCTTTCTTCGACTATGGCGGCCTCCGGAAAAAGTTTGCGCACCCTGGGCTCTGCCCGGCGGGAAAAAAGCAGATGACAGATCATATGTTCAACTTCTTTCTGGCGCTCTGCTGGAGTATCATCCTCTTGAAGCCCGCCATGAACCCCTGAAATGGAGATCCCTTTCTTGCCGAGCTCATAATTTCCTATATCAGCAAGCGCAAGATGTTCGTAGGTTTCCGTATCCTGAATGAAACCAGAAAGAAACCATTCCCGATCCTTAAAAATAAGATCGGCAGGTTCAACGGAATACCGGCTGAATCCTTCCTGCCGGTCGTGATATCCCAGCACAATAGTTCTTTTTTCCTGGACAGCCCGATAAAAATCACAGAGCTTGGTCAGTCTCCGATCGGTATAGCCTGAAGGTTCGATGGCAAATTCGGTCTTTTCCAGAAGGTTCCGGCCTCCCTTTTCCGGCATTGCCTCCTGGATAATCGCCACCGCCTCGGCGTTATTCAGTTCGGGCTCCTCTTCTTCAAGAGCGGCCAGATCAAACAAAAGATCGATAAGCTCCTCAAGAGAGAGAAAATCCCTGTTCAAATGAAAGCTTTCCAGCAGCGAATATCCACCATCAGGACCGGGCTCAGCTATTACTGGTACATCCGAGTCATCGATAACTGCCATTTCCTTATATATCGTTCGCTCTGAAACCCCCAGCTCGCAGGCTAACTCCCGGGCTGTCAGTTTTTCATGATGAAGAAGTTTCAAAATTATGGCCAGCAATCTATCGACAGACATCATTGCTCAACCTCCGCGATATTTGTCCCTCCTCATTCGGGAATGTCCTGCCCGTAATAATTATAGTGGACTTTCTCATAGGATAAATCTTCAAGACGACGGGACTCTTTATTATCCTCTGGATATCCCACCGCCAGAAAACAGGCCACTCGCAGCTGTTCGGACAGTCCCAGCAGTTCCCGGACGTACTTCTCCGAGCTCTTACCATCTTTACATTTACGCCTCCTGATCTGCACCCAGCATGATCCCAGGTCCATACCGGCAGCTATATTGTGCATATTGGCTGCTGCGATAGCACAGTCTTCAATCCAGACATCACTGGCCCGCGGATCGGCTGCCACCACTATGGCCATTTCTGCTCCGGATACAAATTCAGATCCTTCCTCTTTGGCCGCGGCCAGATCTTCTAAAAGATCCGGGTCATCAACCAGCACAAACCTCCAGGGGCGACTGCCCCGCGAGGTGGGCGAGAGCAAAGCAGCCTGAATTATCTGCTGAATATCCTCGCCTTCAACCTCTCTGCCGCTGTAATTTCTTATGCTTCTTCTCTCTTTGAGCAAATCGAGATACATTTTATCAGACCCCCTCCGCTAATAAAGATAAAATATGTTGATACGTCTGTGATAGTTTTTGATATAATCTTGAAGTAAGCAGGGTTTTAAAGGAGATAAAGGCAGCTGTATTTAATATTAAATACAGAGCCGTATTTTTTGATATACCGGTATTCATCCATTATTACTATTCTGCACTGGCTGCAGATCTCCTACCGAACTGCTTTTTTTAATTCATTTTTCGGGTTAATACCCGGCAGAGGAAAGGAAATAAGATCGCCATGGATATTACTTCGCTGCCGCTGCTCATACTCGGATTAAACCTGATATTCATCATAATTCTTATCTTCTTCGAAAGACGCGATCCCTCCAGCACCTGGGCCTGGGTCCTGATTCTGGCTCTGCTGCCGCTCGTGGGTTTTTTGGTCTATCTTTTTTTTGGCCTTTCGCCCCGCAAACGCAGGTATTTTCAGAAAAAACAAAAACACGACCGCAAAAAAATGATAACTCCCAACGACCGTGATTTTTTCGCTCCCGAAGATCAATCCGGAACCCGGGCCACTCTGGAAAAAAGCATTATCAAACTGGGTTTTAACAGTCGTGTTCCCTCGCTGGTGGGGAAAAATAATATTAAAATATATACTCATGGCGAGGATAAATTCAGAGATCTTTTCCAGGATCTGCGTCAGGCCGAAAAATTTATCCATATCAACTACTATGCTATCAACGGAGACTGGCTCGGGGAGGAATTATTCGACATCCTCACTCACAAAGCCAGCGAAGGAGTCGAGGTGAGGCTCCTATACGACAGAATGGGCTGCCGCAATCTGCCCGATTATCTTCTGAAAAAGCTGCGTTCAGCCGGGGGCAGAGCAGTAAAGTTCGCTCCATTTCTGGTAGACTTAAATTATCGGGATCACCGCAAAAATGTAATCATAGATGGTCAGCACGGATACATCGGCGGCATCAATGTTGGAATAGAATACGTGGGCGAGACTGATCGTTTTGGAGATTGGCGCGATACTCATCTGCGATTGAGCGGTGACAGCGTCGACAGCCTGCAGCACAGGTTTTTGCTCGACTGGAGTTTTGCCTGCGGAGAGGAGCTGCTCGATGAGGAAGTTTATTTTCCCTCAAAAGAAGAAAAAGGGGAAGCCGAGGTTCAGATAGTAAGCAGCGGTCCCGATTCAGAAGCACAGGAGATAAAAATCATGTTTTTGCGGATGATTTATGGAGCCTCAGACTCTATTTATATTCAGACACCTTATTTCATACCCGATGAGTCCATGCTGGAAGCACTCAAGGTGGCCTCTCAAACCGGGGTGGATGTGAGAATAATGATACCGGCGCAGCCCGATCATCCTTTTGTTTATGCAGCCAACAATTCTTTTGTGGGAGAAATGCTGGAAGCAGGTGCCCGCTGCTTCCGTTACAGGAAAGGATTTTTGCACAGCAAAATGATGGTAATCGACGAAAGGATAGGAACTGTGGGGACAGCCAATATGGACGTCAGAAGTTTCAAGCTGAACTTTGAAATCAACGCCTTTATTTATGATCAGGAAACTTCAGCCGAACTGGCAGAAATATTCCGCCGCGATCTGGAAGATTCCATCGAGATCACCCCCGAGCTTTATGATTCCAGAAGCTGGAATATGAAATTCAAGGAATCTCTCTATAGACTGATAGCACCTGTGCTGTAAAGCAGATCAATCCCGGCTAAATATACTGCTGTCGAGTCTATGTCTTCCGTAAACCCAGCCGGCGGCAAAAGAAACCAGAAGATCAGCTGCATCGAGCAGCAGTTCGGGGAGGGCAAGCCGGGTAAGGACGGTCATCAAAAAAGACCCCACCAGCAAAACAGCAACTGCATGCAGAATAGCCTTGAGATGGCTCACCCGCTTCCGGGCGTAAAAACGAGCCAGCAGCATGCCGGAAAGCACAGCTAAAACCCTCAGAATAACCTCCGCAGTCAAAAATTCCATCTATCTCCCTCCCTTCCAGCCCAGCCCTCCACAGTACACAGGCAGCCGTTCAGGCTTAATTATAGGTGCCAGAAACTCCATCCAGCTCTCTTTCGCCGGTATCGCCCTCAAGTTCAACCACCATCTGCACCGGCAAAGCTACAATCATCTCCCCTGGCTCTTCTATCCAGCCCATATCGACATGAATGGGGAGCGGTACGACGTCCTTCTCCAGACGCTTTAACCTGACCCGGCTGCCGTCATGCTCAAGTCGGGCTACATATTCTTCACTTTCCCAGCTGAATTCGATCTTCTGCACTCCCGATTCCTGATAGGGATGTTCCTGACGCAAAATTTCTTCGCCCCCCTGCTCTATGACCAGCTGCAGTTCATCATGCTCTTCGGAAGTATGCAGAAGGGGAAAGATTATACCGGCCAGGGACAGAACTACTATCAATACAACCAGCACGATATCCGTTCTGGTCATCTTTTTTAAAATCTTACTGAGAACATTCACAAACTAACACCACCTCTAGTAAGGTGCTGGCTTTTGCCCCTGGCACCCTTCATTAAAATTATAATACCAGGACCTTCTGCCTTAATAACTCCTGAAACTTTTGGAACAGGATTATTTCTCCAGTCCCAGGGCGTCCAGCAGCTGTCCTTTGACCTCATCCCACTGTTCCTGAAATTTATTCTCCATCTGCTCACGGGTGCGGGCTATGCGCCGCCGCGTCTCTTCGTCCATATTCTGGACTGCCTGCATGGTAACTGCATCACCATTTAACTGTCCCCGCTGCTGCTGGTCCTGCATCTGCTGTCTCATCATATCCTTGAGTTTGCTGCGCAGTCTCTCCTGTTCGCTGTTGTACTGCTGGACCACTTTAGAAGCCTGATCAAGTGCTCTTTCTGCTGTTCTGACCTGAGAACTGTCTTTAAGATCTTCCAGGGCCAGAACTGCCTGGCGTCTTTTCTCGATCTCCTCTTCGCTGGAATTCAGGCCGAGAGATTCTATTATCATCTCCTGGGCCATCTTGAGTTCATCCTCCTCTGCTCCAGAAAACTCCTGCCAGAGCTCGTCCGAATCGATCCCCCCCTGAAAATAGCGGCTTAATTTGGGTTTGATCTCTTCCCGGCGCTCGTAGTTAATGCTCCCCTCGGTATCCTCGATCATATCTTCAGCTCGCTCCATAGCCTTTTCATAGGCGCTTTTTATTCTGTCTCCATCATTATCAGCGATCATAATATGACAGCCTCCTTTGCTGAAATTTTTCTTGAAATCAAAATTTTTATTTTTAGTCCCGTTCAGCAGGATACGATCACCAAAAATTAAATCAATGCCTTACCGAGATCATTTTATCAAAGAACCCCCACTTTATACAAGTTATTCTGAAATTTAAGGATCTTCCCGTCTTCTGTTGGCAAATAGGTGTGTCAAAAACCCCATTTAGTTGTACTGTAAGATATAAAGCTTCGTTAAGATATAAAGCTTCGTTCACAATGAAATTTTTCCCCGATCTTATACGATATCTATCAACTGATAAGAGGAAGATCCAAATTTAAAAACCGGGCCCATAAAATAAGGCCCGGGTTTACCCTGCGGATATTTAATCCAAAGAAATTTTCTCTCTTTCAGCTGGCAGGACATAGCTGCAGTCATAATTATATATTGCTTATTGGAAGATTTAATGCTCTAAATTTTTCATTACAGCCTATCTCACCTGTATTCGGGCGGAATAATATCCCGCCGCACAAGGTCTTCATAGGTTTCCCGGCGTTCGATCAGCCTGGCCTTACCCTGGTTGACGATAACAATAGCAGGACGGCAGGCCTCGTTGTAATTATTGGCCAGAGGATAGGTGTAGGCTCCGGTGGCCGGCACAGCCAGAATATCTCCGCGCTCAGCCCGGGGAAGATCGATTTCATCGATCAAAATATCCCCCGATTCGCAGAATTTGCCCGCCACCGAAACAGACTCGATCGGTTCTTCATCGGCCCTATTGGCCAGAAAAGCGCTGTATTCGGCGTCATAAAGGGCCGGCCTGATGTTATCGGCCATCCCTCCATCGACTGCGATATATTTTTTGTTCTCGCTGACCCTCTTTATCGTTCCAACTCTATAAAGGGTGGTGCCTGCCGTTCCCACGATCGAGCGTCCCGGCTCAACCATAATCTCAGGAAGCCGGTAATTTCTCTTATCTGCCTCCTCACTTACCTTTTCGCTGATAAGCTCGAGATATCTTTCGACATCCACCTCGGGATTTTCTTCATTCTGCTGAATACCCAGGCCGCCGCCCAGATTCAGGCTGGAAAATTCCAGCCCCAGGTCTCTTTTTATCTCGTCCATAAAATCAAACATTATTTCGACCAGTCTTAAATAGGCTTCCTGTTCATATATCTGCGAACCGATATGAGCATGCAGCCCGGTCAGATTTAATACAGCGGAGGAGCTCAAACGCTCTATCAGCTGCCGGGCATCACCGTCTTTGATCCCGACTCCGAATTTGGAATCGCTCTGCCCGGTCATTATATATTCATGGGTATGGGCTTCGATCCCCGGTTTTAACCTTATCATAACCTCAGTTTGAGTGTTCAGCTCTTCGGCGGCTTTTTCCAGCATCTCCGCTTCCTCATGATTATCGATGAAAAAACCGCCTATTTCGTTTTCAAGACCCATTACGAGTTCTTCGCGGCTTTTATTATTGCCGTGGAAAAATATTTTTCTGCTCGGAAATTCAGCCTGGAGTGCCCGGTTGAGCTCGCCGCCTGACACTACCTCCACATGCAGGTTCTCCTGATCCAGAATTCTATACAGGGTCCTGCTGGCGAAAGCCTTGCTGGCGTAAAAAACCTTAAACTGCCCGGAATAGGACTCGGCCAGAGTTCGATAATAGAGTCGGGCGTTTTTTCTCAGCTCTTTCTCATCAAAGACCAGCAGTGGAGTTCCATATTCCTCGACCAGATCTTCTGCTTTAACTTCTCCTATCTCCAGACTGCCTGATTCCGATACAGACATCGTTCCCAGCTTATGCAAATTTATCAGCTCCTGTTTTGCGGATTTGTTAGCAGGTCCCGGCGTTCTCTGCGATAAAGCGGCAGTATTATAGCCATTATGGCTGTCATCACCAGAGCCAGAATCAGATAGGTCGGGGTAAAACCCATGCCTTCAGCCGCATTGACTCCGAAGATGGGGCCCAGCATGCCCCCCGCATCACCGAAAACTCTGTAAATACCCAGGGACTTACCGCGCAGCTCCGGCCGGGATACATCTCCCAGAAGAGTCAAAAGCGGACTGCTGGTGATTCCAGAACAGGTTCCCAGCAGCAAAAGACCCAGAGTGACTGCAGCCAGCGATCTAAATAAGGCCCAGCTCAGAAATGCCAGAACTCCCATCGACGCTCCCACCAGGCTGAAGAAAGACCTGGTGCTGGCCCCGTCTATAAATCGGCCCAGTATCAGAGTAGAAAGGCCTTTGGTGAACATCATAACGCCCATCAAAAGCCCGCTCATCCCCTCGGCCCCCAGACCCCCAAGACTCAGATCGATCCTTTCAACAAAGAGGGCAGCCGTAGATAGAAAAACTCCCTGGACAGCAAACCATTCCAAAAAGTTAGCCGATGAAATCCTGAGCACCCTGCTGTCGGTAAGGGCCAGCCTGACCGCTCTGACAGGACCCAATACCTCGGTCTCGGGAGTTGAATCTATATCTCCAGGGATCAAACTGTAGGCCAGCAGAGTGAAAAGAAACAAAGATCCAGCCGAAAAAGCAAAAGCTGCTGAATAACCGAAGTAATCGGATAATAGACCGCCGATGAAAAGACCTGAAGGCAGGCCAAAAAGCCCGGCAGTCCTGATATAGGCCGTTCTGCTGCCTCGATTGCTTCTGTCGGTCAGGTGAAACATAAAGGCATAGGTGGTGATAAAGCCCATAGCCGAGCCTATCCCATATAAAAAGCGCGATATAAAGAAGAGATGACCGGGAATTACCGGGCTCCAGATGGAAAATATAAATCCGGCTACGCTCAATGCTTTGATCAGAAGTCCCCATATCAGGGGGCCTCGACACCCGTAGCGATCGACCAGCTCACCGATAGCAGTGTTAAATATCACCCGGGAAATGCGGTTGGCTGAGATGATCATGCTGATAAAAAAGGGTGAGACCCCGATTACAGACCCTAAGAGCGGTATGATCGGGAAAGCGACCCCGCTGCCCAGCCCGTTCAAAAATAATATTATTCCGAGCAGCAGCAGTATTCGATCAGATCGCCGCCGGGAAATTTCTGTATTATCGTTTTTTCCGGACAATATCCTGACCTCCTCATTTCCCGGCCCAGACGAAAAATAAAGCCTTTTAGCAGACCCGACTCTGAACTTCTAATCTATAATTATAGAATAAAAGCGGGAAAATTTTAAGCGGACAGCAAAAAATCTTTTTTGTATACAGGTATTTTTTGCTTTCTCACGCCATAACGTGATAAAATTGAATTCCGTGGTGATATTTTAGGATCATCCAGCCATTATTACCGTGATAGTGATCTTATACGATATTTATCAGCTGTTTCGGAGAAGAGCCTAAAAAAACGGTCCCGGGCAGGTGAAAAATTTAAAAATGCGCTGTAAACTCTGCCACAACCAGAATCTCTCAGCCCATAGCAGCACAAAAGAAAAATCCGGATGTGATTTTTACCACTGTCCGGAATGTGATCTGATTTTTCTCGCCGAAAAACATCTACCTGATCCGGAGGCGGAACGCGAGCGCTATCTCGAACATGATAACACCTTCGACTGCCCGGGTTATGTAGATATGATGCAGGAGTTCATTGATAGTTTCCTCCGACCTTTTCTGCCCGGAATCGATCGGGCCCTGGATTTCGGCTGCGGCCCCGGACCGGTACTGGCCTCTCTGCTGGCAGAAAAGCTGTCAGAAGTGGATATATACGACCCTTATTTTTTCCCGGGTGAAGATTTTCGAGAAAATCAATACGGACTCATTACCTCCACCGAGGTCTGGGAACATCTTTTCAATCCGGCCGATGAAATCAGTCTATTGTGTGGGCTTTTAAAGGAAGGCGGTTATCTGGCCGTTATGACCTCTCTGCATCCCGGTCTCGACAAATTCACCGGCTGGCATTATCATCTCGATCGCACCCACGTGACTTTTTTTAGCTGGAAAACAATAGAGTGGATCAGCCGCAGATTCCCTCTGCAGGTTGCAATCTCTGATCGCGAAAAACGCATAGTCTGGCAGAAAGAATAAATAAGAGAAGAATAAATTCCTATTGCCGGCTTATTGATTATGTAATATAATTAATGTGTAGGAGGTATATTATGCAGACCAACAGTGAAAGCGGGGCTGGAGCCTGGCAGTTTTCCACCCGCAAAATAGTGGTAGCGGGCATGCTGGGAGCTGTAGCTATAGTGCTGGGAGCTTCCGGCCTGGGTTTTATACCTGTGCCAACCCCCGCCGCCCATGCCACCATAATGCATGTGCCGGCCATCCTCGGCGGAGTTCTGGAAGGACCGCTGGTAGGGCTTTTGATCGGCCTCATTTTTGGCCTTTTCAGCTTCACCCGGGCCACCACGCCCTTTTTCGCCGATCCCACCATAGCCATCTTACCCCGTCTTTTCATCGGGGTGGCAGCTTATTATATCTACCGGTCTCTCAGCAGCAGAAGCGAAAACGCCGGATTTATGGCAGCCGGAGCAGTCGGTACACTGGTTAACACGGTCGGAGTGCTGGGTCTTACCGCCCTTCGAGGTTATCTGCCCACCGAAGCAGCTCTGGCCACGGGAGTGATGCAGGGAATACCGGAGATGATACTGGCCGCCCTGCTGACCAACTTGATCGCCGGAGCGGTTAGACGCTATCGATCCAGCTGATAATTAATCGACGCCCCTCCAGACAATTCCTTCGCTGGAGGGTTCTGCTTTTATTATGCCTTTTTCCTTGAGATGACTCAAAAAAGCCATCAGCGCCGTGCGGTTGACCACAGCTTCGTGAAGATTATTTATCTCTATACTCAGTTCCTGGCAGACCTTCCCTCCTAATTTTGAAGTCAGTCTCGGCTTTTGCAATATCCTGATCAATATGTCGCTGACGTCGTCAATCCTCCGCCTGTTCTCCTCCAGAACCCGGGAAAGATCTTCAGCTTTTACAATCTGACCGTGGGAGGGCACGAAATACCTTTCCGTTCTGTCTTCTATTTTAGCAAAAGTTTCGAGCGCTCTGGTGACATCCAGAAAAAAGGGAAGCGGATGCCTGTTTAAAGTTTTAGGAGTAAAAAAGCTGTCTCCGCTAAAAAACACTTCTCCGCAGGCAAAACCCAGCTGGCCGGGAGTATGCCCTATCAGGGGAACTGCCTCAATTCGTTCATCGAAAATTTGCAGAGCATCTTCTTTCAGCTCGAGCTTATGATCGACAGGACAGCCGATTGCCTCCAGAGATTTAATTCTGAGCTCTTTCGGCGGACGAGCACCGGCAAACAGATAACGAGGCTCAAGCCGGGGATGCTCGATAAATACGGACTCCTCTCTGGAAGCAATTATTTCCAGGTTCGTCTCCTCTTTGAGGAAACTGCAGCCCCGGGAATGGTCGGCATGGCCGTGGGTTATGGCGGCCGCCAGCGGATGAAGTCCTTCCCGGCGAAGTTCGCTCATAATCCGTTCGGCATTGCGTTTATCCAGGCCGCAGTCGATCAAAAAAGCTCCGCCGGATTCCAGCTCAATCACTCCTGTTTTCGTGCCGCCGCTAATATAGCTGACCCGACCGCTGATGCTGTGAAAGCTCATATTTGACTCCTCTCTTCCAGCCAGGATATGGTTCGGGCCAGCATTCCGGTGGTATAATAATGATTGAGATTTTCGTAAACTTCCAGCTCCAGCTGCTTTTCCCGTCCTCGTTCCCGATAAACTTTTAAAGCTTTTTCATAAAAATGGCGCTGAGCTGCCAGCGGCACCGAGCTATCATCCTCGCCGTGAAGCAGCAGAAGCGGTACACCGGCCAGCCTTTCAGATGAATGGAAGGGATCGTGCTTTTCGAGCCCGCTTTTATCCACATCGACCTCAAAATCTTCGGGATCACCGCTGTCTTCCTCCCCTTCTCTTCTCGCCGCCTCCTCCAGCAGCATATCGACTGTTTTGAGCCAGGCTCCAGAGCCATTCACACAGACGGCAGAAGCGAGTTTCGCACCTGCATCAGCTGTCAAAATACCTGACACCGTAAATCCTCCCATCGAGTGACCGGCCGCAGCCAGAGGCGAGCTATCACCCAGCTTTTCCTCCAGATGACCGAGCAGAAAATCCGCTTCTTCAACAGAATTGATCAGAACTGAAAAAAAATGTTCAGCTACAATTTCCTGCTTATCATAATTTAATTCTCCTCTTTCACCGTGATTTCTGGCGTCAGGCACCAGCACCCGCCATCCGTGAGAAGCCATGGTGCTCGCCCGAAATATCTGATTTTCCTTGCACGAAGACCACCCGTGATAATATATCATTCCGCCGGATAAAAGCTCTTGAGGGGGCACGAATTCAAGCGCGGGAATGCCGCCCGGTTCGATTTTATTCATCTCCACCATCGGATTTTTAAGTTCAGATGCCATCGTTTTTTGTATCCTCCTGCCGAAATATAGTAATATATATTTGCCGAACTGGTTCTGCCCCGTTTGCAAGAATTTGGGAGCTGTATTATACTTAAAAAAACTTGAGTTTTGATTAACAATCTTCGGGAGTGATGTCAATGTCAAGAAATCAGGGTGCCGGCCCGGATGAATCCAGCCAGGAAGAAGCCGGCTTTTTACAGCGCAAAAATATAGAGATTTCACTGCAGAGATACGGAATAGATGCTTTAAGTTCTATGGCCAAAGGGCTTTTCGCTTCGCTGATCGTTGGACTTATTCTCGATGTCATAGGAGATGCCGCCGGCATAGAACTTCTGGTCGAGTTTGGCGGCACGGCTCAGGATATGATGGGGCCGGCCATAGGCGTTGCGGTGGCATCAGGCCTGCAGGCTCCCGGACTCGTGGTTTTCACCTCGGTTATTACAGGGGGAGCCGGGGCCGCTCTCGGCGGACCGGTAGGAGCTCTTCTGGCAGCTATAGCCGGAACGGAATTCGGCAAGGCTGTCTCCGGAGAAACCCCTGTTGATATAGTCATCACTCCCATGACGACCATCATAATAGGCCTAACAGTGGCTGAATTTGTGGGTCCGGGCGTTGATGCTTTTATGACCGCTCTGGGAGCTTCCATAAATTATGCCACCTATCTGCATCCGCTGCCCATGGGGATTATCGTTTCCACGCTCATGGGCATGGCCCTAACTCTGCCCATCAGCAGTGCCGCAATCGGAATCATGCTGGGGCTGGAAGGTCTGGCCGCCGGGGCAGCCACGGCCGGCTGTTCGGCCCAGATGATCGGCTTCGCCGTGACCAGTTTCCGCGAAAATGGCCTGGAGGGATTGGTCTCCCAGGGGCTGGGCACCTCGATGCTGCAGATCGGTAATATCGTGCGCAATCCGCTAATCTGGCTCCCCTCAACTATAACCGGGGCTTTGCTCGGACCTGTGGCCACAGTGATTTTGGGTATGGAAAACAGCCCCGTCGGTTCCGGCATGGGCACTTCCGGCCTGGTCGGTCAGTTCGGAACTGTCGATGTTATGGGTTTTAGTTTTTCCGTGCTGGGTCAGATAGCTCTGCTCCATTTTCTGCTGCCGGCTGTAATAGCGCTGCTGATCAGCAGCTTCATGCGCCAAAAAAATCTGATAAAAGAGGGCGATATGACTCTTGATCTTTGATTTTTTCCCTTTGCCGGCCAGGTTTTACAGGTAATTTTCCAGCCGATTTAATGCTTCCTCGATATTCTCGAGGGAATTGGCATAGGAAAAACGAAGATACCCTTCAGCATTCTCGCCAAAATCTATTCCGGGAGTTACCGCCACTCCGGCCTCTTCCATAATATCGAAGGCCAGTTCATAGGAATCTTCACCGAATCTGCTGGCATCGGCAAAGACGTAAAAAGCTCCTGTAGGTTCATTTTTTATCCCGAATCCCAGATCTTTCAACCCCGAAATTATACGCCGCCTGCGACGATCATATGTATTCACCATATTCTCCACGTACTCATTACATTCCTGCAGAGCAGTGATACCTGCATGTTGAACGAAGGAGCCGGCGCAGATAAAATAATTTTGCTGCATTTTTTGGACAGGACGCACAAATTCCTCGGGCAGAATGGCATATCCCAGCCTCCAGCCGGTCATGGCATAAAGCTTGGAAAAACCGTTGACCACGAAGGCGCGGTCGGTAAATTCCAGAATTGATCGGGCCTTTCCTTCATACACGAGTCCGTGGTAAATCTCATCGGAAATAACATAGGGATCCAGTTCAGCCAGTGCTTTCAGGTCTTCGGCGGTACTCAAAGTTCCCATCGGATTGGAAGGTGAATTTACAAAAATTCCTTTTGTTTCAGAACTTATTTTTTCCTCGATGTCCTCTCTCCGATATTGAAAAGCATCCTCTTCATATACGGGAACTTTCACCGCCTCCCCTCCGGCCGACTCGATTATGTTGGGATAACAGGGATAATGCGGGTCGGAAACTATTATCTCCTCCCCCTGATTCAATAAAGCAGAGCAGATAAGCAGGATGGCCGGCGAAGATCCGGTGGTCACAATTATCTGTTCAGGAGAAACTTCCACATCATATCTTTGCCGATAATGTTCGGCGATGGCCTCTCTCAATTCTTTTAAACCTTTGCTGCTGGTATAATGTGTCCTGTTGTCCTCCAGAGCTTCAGCGGCAGCTTCTCGCACCGGCGGCGGGGTATTGAAATCCGGCTCTCCCACCTCAAGATGTATGATATCCTGGCCTTTTTCTTCCAGAGCTTCTGCTTTTTCCAGCACATCCATGGCAATAAAGGGAGGGATTTCCCGACATCGCTTTGAAACATCGCATTCAGGACTCATTTTCTTTCACTCCTTTTGCGGGTTGGCGGTTCTATTTAAGTTTTTTTATAAACAAAAAAGCAGGCCGGACTGTAATCGCTCAGCCGGCTCATTAATTAACTTCTGTATTTTTTTTAAAAGACCTTCATCCACCGACACCAGCAAACCCCAGGTGGTAAGAGGCCGGGAAAAATTTCATTGTGATAGAGATCAAAAATCAGTTTCCGAAAGCCTGCCTATCAGCTCGTCGGCTGCCACTTTTTCAAGGTCGCCGGAACAAAGATGCCAGTACTGGCCTTTTTCTGTTTCATCATTCAGCATCCTGATCAGATGAGGATGACAGGTCAGCAAAAATATTTGATTGCGCTGCGAAAGACGGACGATAATTCTGAGCGCACCGAGCAGGTGCCTGCGGTCGAGATTGGCCAGTGAATCATCAAATATAACCGGCAGCGGAGGTTCTATTTCTCGTATCCTGCTCAGTCTAACCGCGAGAAATAGCTGTTCTTTTGTCCCGCGGCTGAGTTCTTCAGCTCTCTTTTTGACCCCGCTCTTTTCATTCGAGGCGCGAAAATCTATTTCCGCCGATTCATCGGCCGGTTTTATCTCCTGATATTCTCCCGAAGTCATTTCGGACAGCAGTTCCCCGGCCGGCTTTAACAGTTCTTTTTTGGCTCTCTCGACTTCCCTTTCCCTGACTTTTTTCAGCAAAAAATGGACTGTTTTATGCAGGGCATAACTCTCAGCGCGCTTTCTAAGCTTACTGCGGGCTTCATCGAGCTCACAATGAGCTTTTCTGAGCCGGTCAGGAGATGAAAGCTCTTCCATTCTGTCTTTCAGTTTTTGCTTTTCTTCGGTCAGCGTTTCACTGCGGTCCTGCAAATTTTTGAGTTTTGTTCTGGTTTTTTCGTATTCCTCGTCGATTTCATCGCTGGATGCATAAAGATTTGAGAAACTGCGGAAACTGGCGAGAAGATCTGTTTTTTTACCGGGCGAAGACTTCTCAGCAGCGAAATCCTGGAAGGATCGCCTGATGCGGTCAGAAGCAGCCAGGGCATCCCGCAGCTGCTCTCTTAAGCTCTTAACTTCTTCGCTCAATTCTTTATAATCGAGTGCCTCTTTCCCTTTTTCGATATGCTGCTGCAAAAAATTTTCCAGCTCATCTTCCTCGGGATCAAAATGTATAAATTCCTCCGCCGTCTCCTGCTGCAGATTTTCCAGATTTCTCCGGGCCTCAGCCAGGCTATTGATTTCCTCCATATGCTCCTTACACTGCCCGGCGGCGGCTGCTATCCTTTCCCCTCCGATCAGAAGCTCCTCTTTTTCAGGCAGGACGAAAAGATTTAACCCCGCATCTTTTTCTATCTCCTTTAAAAGCTGTCGTATCCCGGAAAGCTCGTCTTTAAGCCGCTCTGCTTTCTCCTTTACAGTCTTCTTTTCATCCTGCAGCCGGGTAAATTCCGACTGCAGATTCTGCAGCGAATTAAAATAGTCTGTTATCAGCTCCGGGCCAGCATCCTCAGCCAGCCCCAGCCTGCTGCGATAAAAGTTGAGATCTTTCTGAATTTCCCGCTTTTTTTCACGAAGATTCTCCAGCTCTTTTTTCTTTTTCTCAAGCCGGCTTCTCTTTGCCTCCAGGCGGGCATCCAGCTCCTCAATTTTTCGGTCTCTATCCCTGGCCCTGCTGCCCGCTGTCAGATGAAAAACACCTGCCAGGGCAAACCCCAGTCCTGCGGCCGGCAGAGCGGCTGCGGGGGAAAAGAAGACAAAAATCAATATCGAAACCGCCAGAGTTCCTCCTGCTAACATAAATGAAATTCTGTTTATTTCAGCCGGCCGCCGACCGGCCGTGTTCTCCCGGCTTAAGCTCAGATCTTCGATCTCCGCTTTCAGTTCCTCGCTTTTACCCTCCCTGTCCTCGATTTCAGCTTCAATCTGCTCCAGGTCCGATATTTGTCGCAGCAGCCTGTCCTTTTCTATGCTGTCAGTCTCTAACTCCATCATATTCAAAAGATTCTGCTCCCATTCCGAATTGACCTGGCCGGCTTTATTTTTCAGCTCCTTCCACCTGCGGCCGTGCTGTTCCTTCAGCTGAAAATAATCTTCCAGCCGCTGTTTTAGACCCGAAAGCTGTTCACCGACCGCTGTTATCTTTTCCTTTCTCTCGCGGAAACTTTTAATTAAGCTTTTTAGTTCGATCTCGTCTCCGGCCAGGCGGCTTCTTATTCCGGCAGCCAGACGTTCAAATTCACGCCGACGTTCCTGACTGCGCTCCAAAAGTTCTTCCGCTCTATCGACATTCCGGCAGGAATATCTGCTCAGATCGAGCGCGCTGCCAGGATGGCGTTTATGTTTTTTCTCAAGACGTCTGAGCTTTTCCAGCGAGCTGTAGCGGTTTTTAAGCACATCCAGCCGCGTTTTTTTCAGTTTAAGATTCTCTTCGGTCTTTTCCAGCTCCTCCTGCTCGGCCTGGACCTCTTCGAGCTCATCCCGCGCCCGGCCATAATCCTGGACCTGAGATAAAGCTTCCTCAAGTTTTTCGCCAGCTGACTCCAGGCGGCGGCGGGGACTCTTAAATTCCCCCACATCGGTGCGTCCGTATTTGCCGCCGATCTTTCTGGCTCTTTTAAAATATCTATCGGCCAGCTCGGGCAGTTCGGTCAGCCTGGCCAGCCCGGCTCCGAGCAGAACCGAGCGCAGACGCTGCTTATCCTTTTTACTCTCGATCCCGGGAGGCACCTTCTGCAGTTCGCTGAGACTGATGGTGAAAATCTGCCGATAGCTAAAGCGATCTATTCCCCCGTAAAGCTCCCGCGCCGATTTACCGGTTTCACCCTCAATTTTGCTCAAAACTGGATCACCATATCCTTCCAGTCCGAGCTGGTAACGATCACCATCTGCACCGACCAGATCGGCTCTGACCCGGTAGCTTTCAACCGGCGGCGGCAAAAGCCCCCTGCGGCGAGGGAATCCCCAGGGGAGATATCTCAGTATTTTCATGAGGGTGGATTTGCCGGCTCGATTGCCTCCTCCCACCACAATCAGATCGGAATCGAGATCTGTCATCTTTTCCTCGCGAAAAACACCGAAATCACCGATGAACAATTCCGTAAATCTCATTTTTTTCCTCCTGACCGAATTTAATCGCCGTCAAAAAGCAGAGTAATAATCTCCCGGCGGGCAGCACTAAGAATCTCGCGGCGAGTTTCTTCATCAGGATAAAACCTATCATCTCTTCGTTCTTCCGGCTCCTCAGATCCCTGCCAGATCTCGCCCCACTCCGAAAGCAGTTCTTTTTTGAGCTCTTCATCCTCTTCAAGCTCTGCCAGTATCTTTTCCACCCGATCATAAAGTTCATTCTCCCTGAGTTCGTTGTGCGGCGGAAGCTCCGGTCCGGTATGAAACTGGAGCGATTTAGACCAGAGTATAGTCTTTCTGCCCGCATCGGCAAAGATGCGATTGAGTTCATCTATGAGTTCGGCCGCCGCTTCTGCGAAGTTATCCTTTATGTACCGGTGAACCGGTCCGCGGCCTTCTACCACCCAGCGCACGATAAAGGCTCTGCCTGGTTTGATTTTTTTTCCGGAGAACCAGCTGCTTTCAGGTTCGAGCAAATTCACCCTGCTGCTGCCGGGAAAATCCATTCTATCCTCGTTTTTGCGCGCCATAAATTTCCTGGCTCGCTTTTTCAATCTCTCTTTGAGATCTGTCAGAGTTTCAATCGTCTTACCTCCTTTTTCAGCTTCTTTCGAAATGTCGACCACAAGACGCTGAAAAATAACCGGAGAGGTAGGTATAAAATTTATACTGGGGCGCCGGGAAGGATATTCTGGATCATTCCCGACCAAAAAGCAGCCTTTGAGTCCCCGCTCACCGATACTGTGAGCCTGAGGTGTGCCGGGAAAAACAACTGCAGGAGGTTTATGATTCAAAACCTGCGGGCGATGCAGATGACCCAAAGCCCAGTAATGAATACCCGACTTATCCCGCAGATCGGACTTCGAGACCGGCACATACCTGCTGCTGTCGGCAGTCAGCTGCGTATGAAGCATACCGATATTGTAGCGGGTCTGATCGGGAACGGTAAAATAACGGTACATGCTCCGCTCCTCGAATCTGGATCTATAGGACTGTCCCAGAACCCGGGCCCGGCTGTTTTTCTCTTTAGAGGGTAGCTCTGCTTCAGCTGGTTTATTCCTTTCCAGAAATTCCGGATGCCTGATCATCTCCACCCCGTCCTGAGCAAGAATTTTTGCATTATCCGGAAGCTCGAAGGGTTCATTTTCGGCCCCTCCCGGATCATGGTTGCCGGAGATAATATAGACCGCAATACCCTCCCGCTTTAATTCGGCAAAAAGATCCCGAAGAAAACGGCTGGCTTTGACCGAACGGGCCCTGCGATCATACAGATCACCAGAGATAAGCAGAAAATCGACCTGTTCAGCCACCGCCGCTGCTGCCATAAGCCGGCAGGCTTTTAATCCCGCTTGATTAAAATGTTCTTCTACCCTTTTCGGAGGATTGCCCCCGTGCTTTACAGGCCTTCCCAGATGGATATCAGCCGTATGTATAAATTTCAGATTATCGCTCATAACGCACAACTTCCTTCCTCTTCTCGCTTTCTTTCCGCTTCTTTCGGCCACTGACTATAATTTTCTCTCCGTTCAGTCGATTTTCCTGCTTCCGCTCGGTCTGGTTTTTTATCAACATACTGGTTTTTTATCAACATAAATGATAAAATTGATTATACAGGATAAGCCTTGTTTGCTCAGAAGAAAAAACCAACAAATATTGTCAGGAGAATGGTGTGATTGTATGGAAAACGAGAAAAATTATGTCGATAAAAAATATGCTGGCTTCAACAGACGCCAGCGCTGGTTCGCCTATGCTTTTTTGCTGGGTTTTCTGCTCAAATACAATTATTTGCTGGTGAGAATTTTTGTTGTCCCCTCGCTGTCAGGCCTGATTCTGCGCAATATAGCCTTTCTGGTGATCATCGGATATTTCCTGCTGCCTTTAACTCGACAGCGCCGCGGGCGCAAAGTTCTGCTCAGAACGATGGCCGTTTTCACAGCTTTTTTTGCCGCCAATCTCTGGTATAACCGCTACTTTGGCAATTATCTGAGCCTGAATGACCTGATCGGCAGCGAAGATATAGGCAACCCGATGATCATCTTCAGGCAATTAATCAATTTCGGCGATATCATCTTCTTTATCGATATAATCATCATGACCGCCTTTCGTAAGAAGAAACCGGAGGCCGGAGCACAGACAGTCACCGACCAAAAAGAGGGAGCAGAGCTGCGCGATCTGGTTCCGGGCAGCCGAACTACAAAATCTGTGGTGATATTGATGGTCCTGCTGCTTATATTCAGCCAGACGCTCCTGACCAATTTCCAGCTGGGCAACCAAAACCCCCAAAAGCTTTACCGGGAGAGCGCCCCCGGTTTTGTCAATGTTTTCGGTATCTCCTCTCTCTATCTATTCGAAGTCTATGATCTGATCCAGGCCCGCCGGCAGCCTCCGGAAGATCCCGAGATGGCGGATCTTCCCTCTTTCATTCTCGAAGATGAATTCGATGGGGAGGCGAAAATCCCTCCCGAAACCAATATCATAGTGGTTCAGGTAGAATCACTCGACGAACAGGTTATGGATTTTCAGTACCGAGGCAGAGAAGTCGTGCCTTTTTTCAATAAATTTAAAGAGGAGAGCATTTATGCCGAAAATTTCTATGCCATGCATGTTAACGGCAGTTTTGATGCCGATTTTTCCCTGCTCACCTCTCTTTATCCCTTAAACCGCACCTATGCTTTCCGCGATAATGACATGAGCAAATTCGACTCTCTCGTCGATGAACTCAACGATAAAGGATATGAAACCCTGGCTTTCCACGGCAACGATAAATCATTTTTCCATCGGGATAAAGCTTATCCCGAGCTGGGGTTCGATAAATTTTACGGCAAAGCTGATTACTCGCTGGAAGATAAAGTGATGGATAAAGAGGATTTTTATCTGGGCATCAACGATTATGACTTTTTTCTGCAGTCGATCGACAAACTGGAGAGGGCAGAAGAACCCTTCTTCGGTTATTTTATAACTGTAACCAGCCACACCCCCTTTGACTCCTATCCGGGAAATCATTATGTCGAAGAATTTTCCGATATAGATGCTCAGTTTCTCCATGATTACTTTCAGTCAATTTCCTTTACCGACAGGGCATTCAGGCGTTTTTATCAGGAACTGGAGAGGAGAAACATGACCGAAAATACCCTCTTTGTCGTCTATTCCGATCACGATGCCAGCGTAGATACCGAACTTTACAGCTCGAGCGTGGATTTTGAGCTCGACCGGGAGGTCAAAAAACCGGAACAGATACCCCTTATGATTAAACATCCTCTCCTCGAACCGGATCGGATAGAAAATACCGGAACGATAACTGATCTGGGCCCCACCATTCTCGATCTGCTGGGGGCTGAGGAAAAACCCTATGAATTTCTGGGCAGGTCTCTATTAAAAGGTGATGAAAAGCCTGTCTTCTTTCTGCACGAAGTTCCGCAGATATTCTATTACGACAATCTGTTTTTGCGGTATCCCGATCACCTTGAAAAAATCGGCAGCCGGGAAAACCCCAGAAGGGTTATAGAAGAACACGAAATAGATACCGATAAACTGGATGCTATAATCGACTATATGCGCCAGATTATGCCGGCTCGCGCCCGGGAAGATGAAGATTGATTAAAATTTTCAGCCAGGGAGGCCTGCTGTTATGTTTAAAAGTTCTCTGACCATTCTCAAAATTTCCGGCATACCGATCAAACTTCACATAAGTTTCCTGCTCATCCTGCCTTTTATGGCCGTAGCTATCGGAAACAACATCGAAGAGATAGCCGGGCTGGCCGGCATTGAAAGAGTCGAACTCAGCTTCGCCCCCTATCTGCTCGGATTTATACTGGCAGTTCTGCTTTTTGTCAGCGTCACCCTGCACGAACTATCTCATTCGCTTGTAGCCCGCACTCAGGGCATGGAAATAAAAGATATAACTCTGATGCTTTTAGGGGGAGTGGCTCAGATCGAAGATGAATCGCTGGAGCCGGAAGCAGAGACCAAAATGGCCTTCGCCGGCCCTCTTTTGAGTCTGGCTTTAGGAATATTGCTGCTTTTTGTCATCAGGCCGATAACCGGCTTTTGGAGCGCCGATCTGCGTCTGATAATTTTTTATCTCGGTTTTATGAACATTTTTCTGGCTCTATTCAACCTGATGCCAGCCTTCCCCTCCGATGGGGGCAGAATTTTGCGTTCCCTTCTGGCGCGCAAAACCTCCTACCTCAGGGCCACCCAAATAGCTGCCAATATAGGCAAGGGTTTTGCCGTGATGCTGGGGCTTTTAGGACTGCTCAACGGCCAGATAATTCTGGTGCTCATAGCTTTTTTCATTTATATCGGAGCCAGCCAGGAATACAAATTCAATCTGGTCCGCGATGCTTTTGCAGATTTTCGGGTTGAAGATTTGATGACCGAAAATGTTATAACTGTAAAAAAAGACATGACAGTCGGAGAACTGCTCGATAAGATGCTGCTGGAAAAGCATTCCGGATATCCTGTAGTGGATGAAGTGGGCGAACTGGAAGGATGCGTCACGCTGGAAGATATAGAGGAGTTTCCCGATGAAAATCAGGAGCTCAAACAGATAAAAGAGATAATGTCCTGCGAATTAATCGAGGTGCAGCCGGAAGACAAGCTTTTCGACGCTTTTAAAAAGATGTCCCGGGCGGATATCGGCAGACTTATGGTCGTCAACGACCGCGGAGAACTGGTCGGCATACTGACGCGCTCGGATATAATGAAAGCCTATCAGCTTAAGAGCATCAGGGATAAGAGGCGGGACGGTGACGAGCTGAATTTCTGAGCTGACTTCTTCTCATGACAAATCGGCTTCTAGACACTGACGTTTAATCTTTGCAGCTCCCGGCGCAGATCAGTATCCCCGGCGCAGTGGATGCCGTAAATTCCACTCTCCCGGGCAGCTTCTATATTCTCTTTACCGTCGTCTATAAACAGGGTGTGTTCCGGTTCCAGTCTGAACTCCTGGAGCATTATCTGATAAATTTCATCCTCAGGCTTTATGTAGGTAGCTTCACCCGAGATCACCTCATCGCGAAACAGCTCGAAAAAATCAAACTTCTCCTTAACCTCGGAAAAGCCCTGAGACGGATAGTTGGAGAGTATGTAAAGAGGATAACCGGCTTCATCCAGTTCCCGGGCCACCTCTACATTTTCTTCGATCGGCCTCATCATTTTAGACCAGCTGCCGATTGCTTTTCTAATAGTTTCAGATTCATCGGAATATTTATCACAAAAAATCCTGATAATCTCTCGCCTCTCCAGAAGTCCTCTGTCCAGCTTTTCCCAGTCATCCGAGAAAAAAGTCTTATTAGCCAGCTCCCGGGCCTTTTCTTCCGAATCGACATATCTGCCGTAATAATCTACGGGGGGATATTCCAGAAGGACACCGCCTACATCGAACACGATATTTTTGATCAAAACTCCCTCTTCGGTTTCTTTCACTATTTATACCTCCCTGCAGTTAAACCTGACCTGGTATAGTTTTTAAGTTTCAGCATGGATTTCCACCGTATCCTCATCCTCTAGCTCATAATCCTGAGGCACCGGCTGGCCGGGAAAACGAGCCGAACCCCAGAGCCGCGCTTTCTTCAGATTAGCAGCCAGATCTTTGTGAATAGAACGGGCAAACTCCCTGACCGTGCTTCCTCTATCGAGGGTGAAAGGATCGGGCTCGGGTTCTTTGCCGGGCTCTTTGCTGTATACTCTGATTATATTAAGCCTCTCATAAAACATCTCCGGTATCCTATCGACATTTGTACCGTCCTCGAAGGAAACAGGTTTTATCTCCACCTGGGGAAAAAGTTCGCGAACGACCTGCAGGTTCTCCTCTGCTCCTTCCAGATCTACCTTGCTGGCAAAGATGGTCAGTTCCGAAGGAGTGAAGGCTTTAACACCCTCAGGTACTTCATCCAGAACTATGCGCTTGCTGCGCAAAAAATCGAGGGTGCCGGAAATCTGATCAAGGCAATTCTCCGAAGCAGCATCTATCATTATAACCGGAAAGGCAGCCCGCTGGATAGCGCCGATCATGGGCCCGGGAACATCCTCGGGTACCAGTGGAGGTGTATCTATCACCTGGATCTGTACATCTTCATATTTAACCATTCCAGCCTGAGGTTTATTGGTTGCAAAAGGATAATTTGCCACTTCGACGGGTGCGTTGCTGAGAGATGCCAGCAGCGAAGATTTGCCGGTATTGGGATAACCCAGCACGATTATCTGCCCGGCCCCTTCTTTTTTGATCTTGTAGGGGTTATATTGGGCCTTCTCATCGCTCTTCTCTTTCTGCTCTTTGATATTGGATATCTTGCTTCTCAGCTCGGCCTGAAGTTTATCTGTGCCCTTATGTTTGGGCATAACGGCCAGCATTTCCCTCAATGCAGCCAGCTTTTCATCGGGAGAGCTGGCTTCCTGATAGACTTTTTCAGCTTCATAATATTCCGGCGGAAGATTGGCAGGCATCTATTTTAAAACCTCCCATAAATTTTATCATAAATTATTATAACACAGTCTTCAAAAAACATCACATCCGCCTTTCAGCCGCAGGATCCGTTAGCACCAAACAACATATCTCTATAAGCTTCGCAAAAGTTTTCTTGAAAATGTTCAGCCCGCCGCCTGATAGGAGATCAGACGCCGGGCTGAAAATTTACCCCTATCCAGACGGCTACCGGGGGGGCAGCTAATATCTGAAGGGGTTTAGAGCCCGTTTTCTGCCGGACTCTAAAATAATATTTCTGGTTCAGCATTAAAACTCCTGCAAGAAATTTTTACCATTGTTCTTTATAGGTGACAGTTTTCTTCTTTTTCCTGAAAACAGGGTATATAACGAGCACCCACCCTGATAGCCTCTTTCAGGCTCACGGGGCTGGCGATACCCTCTCCGGCGATATCGAAGGCTGTACCGTGATCTACCGAAGTTCTCAGAAAAGGCAGGTTGTTGGTCAGGGAAACTGTGCGCTCAAAATCGACCATTTTGGCCGCTATATGTCCCTGGTCATGATAAAGAGAGATCACCGCATCATATTGTCCCTGCAGGGCAAAATGAAAAACACTGTCAGCCGGCAGAGGGCCCTCTACATCATAACCCTGCTGTCGTGCTCTTTCGACCGCAGGTTTTATCTCCTCCATCTCCTCGGTGCCGAAAAGTCCTCTTTCACCTCCATGAGGATTTAGCGCGGCTACGGCCAGATTGGCCTCATATATTCCCAGCCTTTCCAGAGCCTGATTGCTTTCGACGATATTCTCATAAACCCTCTCTTCAGTTATTTGATCGCAGGCTTCTCTGAGCGATAAATGGCGGGTCAAAAAGAAAATTCTCAGATCGTGAACTTCGAACATGGTCAGGGGATAATCAGTATCAGTAAGATCACCCAGCATCTCCGTATGCCCTATATAATCGACTCCCCCGGCTTTTAATGACTCTTTATTTATCGGGCCGGTGACAATTCCATCAAGCCGACCTTCTAAAGCGAGTTGACAGGCTCTCTCTATATATTCAAAGGAGGCCTGTCCGGCTCCGCCGCTGATCTGACCGAATTCTATCTCTTCTATATCGATATTATCCATATCGTAAAGATTTATATAATCGGAATCATAATCTGCAAATTCCTCGTCAAGTTCCCTGATCTCCTTATCGACTTCAGCGATTTCGCGGGCTTTTTCCAGCACCTCTCTGTCACCAAAAACTATCAGTTCCGCCATTTCGGCTATTTCGCTGTCAGCCAGTGTTTCCACCGTTATTTCCGGGCCTATGCCGGCCGGATCGCCCATGGTTAAACCTATTCTGTGCTTCACAGATCATTCCTCCTCCGCCTTAATTTTATCTATACAGAGCTCCATAGCATCCTCGTCTCCGATTAGACCTCCTTTGCTGACAAAGGAAAGTCCGGCAAATTCTCCCCCTATCAGACGTCCGCGAACAGCCAGGGGAATAATTTCTTCTTCAACCTCGATGCCCCGGGCGTTCAAACGCTCGAGCATAGCTTTGACATTGTCACCACCGCTGACAAAAATTCCGGCTGGCTCCTCGAGCCCGGCCAGTAGCCCGGCAGCAATCTCAGCTATCCCGGAAGTGACCCGTTCCATAATTTCTTCCTCTTCTCCCGGCTCGAGCTGGTTTATATCTTCATCAAAATCAGCAAAAGTTTCGAGCTCCTCATCGCTCAGAACATCGTCGCGGGTACGGGCGCTCACGACTCCTATAATAGAGCTTTCTCCCGCTCTCTTCCGCAGATCATTCTGACAGCGGCTGATCTCCTCCTTTCTCAGCTCCGGCTGCAGGAGCTTTTTAACATCCGCTTTCACCAGAGCTGGATCTCGGTTAACCTCCAGATAATCAAGCTGTTCTCTGGTAATTTCGGTGGCGCTGCCGACTGCCATAACCACCTTTTTAGAAGAGGGGGCTTTCTTTCTGCCCGGCAGCAGGCTGGCAGCAGCCCGGGTGAAAGGCCCGGGATCGGCAGTGACAAAATTAAATTCTATATTCTGCAGAGCCCGGGCAATAACATCTATATCCTCTTCCTCCACGGCATCACAGACAATTATCTCACAGCCCTCCTGTCGGCGCCGCCTTAAAGCCTCTTCAAGCCGGTAACCGCCGGCTAGAACCTCGCGGAGCTCCACCCGGCCTATCTGACGGCCCGTCTGCCGCGAGATAATCTCTGGAACGAAACTTTTATTTACCGGAGTTTTAGGATCCTCAGCCGCCCCGGTTCTCTCCAGCGGGCGTGAATTTACCAGCAGATACCCGCCCACACAGATGCGGCCGGATGAGGGAAAGGCCGGCACAACCACCGCCGCATAATCATCCCCCAGAGCGGCGAGCAGCCCGTCAAGTTCAGCGCCAATATTGCCGCGCAATGTGCTGTCCAGACGCTTGTTTATCAATTCGGGCAGTTCACCGCTTTCAAGAATATCAGCAGCCGTCTTTTCAACCCTTTCACGTGCCTTCCCGGCAGCAATGCCTCTGCTGGCAGTATTCACAGCAGCAGCTGCAAAATCAGCCAGCTCCGATTCAAAATCCGGGAGCGGATAATCAAAAGAAGCGGTGCGAAAACCCTCTTTAGAGAGCAGAACTCCGGTGGCGTTGGCCCCGGTCAGGTCATCGGCAATAACCAGCACCTCAACCATACAATCACCTCCCGGCACCAGGCGGGACAAAATCTACAGCTGCCGACAGTCCGAGACTATTTTTCATAAACAGCTCCCCTGTCCCCGGAGGTAACAAACCGGGAATAGCGGGCCAGATAGCCTTCTTTGACTTTGGGCTCGATTGTTTCCAGCTGCTCCAGCCTGCTCTGCAGTTCCTCATCTTCGACCAGCAGATTTATCTCGCGTTCCGGAATATTTATCTCTATCTCATCTCCTTCTTCGACGGCGGCAATCGGACCGCCCTCCATGGCTTCGGGTGATATATGGCCTATCGAAGCTCCCCGGGAAGCTCCCGAAAAACGGCCGTCGGTTATGAGCGCCACCTCTTTATCGAGGCCGATGCCAGCTATAACCGAGGTAGGTCCGAGCATTTCGCGCATTCCGGGACCGCCTTTGGGTCCTTCGTATTTAATCACAACCACATCGCCGGCCTCTATCTCGCCTTCGTACATGGCTTCCACAGCTTCCTCTTCGCTCTCGAAAACCCGGGCCGGTCCGCTATGGGTCAGCATTTCCTCGGCTACAGCCGATTGTTTTACCACACAGCCGTCCGGGGCTATATTGCCTTCGAGAATTGCCAGCCCCCCCTCCTCGTGATAAGGGTTATCGGCTGAGCGGATCACATCTTCATCCAGCACCTCGGCTTCGTCGGCAATCTCGCCCAGAGTCTGACCGCTAACCGTTCTGGTCTCTTCATCGATGACCTCCAGCTTTGTAAGCCTCTTGATTACAGCCTGGACGCCGCCGGCATAGTAAATGTCCTCCATGTAATGCGAACCGCCGGGACTCATGTTACAGAGGTGGGGAACTTCTCGCCCGATCTCATCGAAGCGAGATATATCGAGATCCACCTCTGCTTCAGCTGCTATGGCGGGTAGATGCAGCACAGAATTGGTCGATCCGCCCAGGGCCAGATCTACAGCGATGGCGTTCTCAAACGCTTCCTTCTGCATTATGTCTCGGGGCTTTAAATCCTTTTCCAGCAGATCCATTATTCGACCTCCTGCCCGGGTAGCAAGCCGCTTTCTTTCGGCCATGACAGCCGGTATGCTGCCGTTGCCGGGCAGCCCCATACCCAAAACCTCGGTCAGACAGTTCATCGTGTTGGCGGTAAACATGCCGGCACAGGAACCGCAGCCGGGACAGGAATGGCTCTCGATCTCTTTGAGCTCCTCTTCATCGATTTCTCCGACCTTGGCCTGGCCGACAGCCTCAAACACATCTTTTAAATCCCGCCGCTGCCCCTTCCATTTACCGGCCAACATGGGACCGCCGCTGACCAGCAGGGCCGGTATATTGAGGCGGGCTGCTGCTATCAGCATACCCGGTATCACCTTATCGCAGTTGGGCACCATGACCAGAGCATCAAAACCGTGAGCTAAGGTCATAGCTTCGATCGTATCCGCTATCAGCTCGCGGCTGGGAAGCGAATACAGCATTCCCCTGTGATTCATGGCTATGCCATCACAGATCGCTATGGTGGGAAATTCCAGCGGCGTTCCTCCGCTGGCCCGGACGCCATTTTTCACCGCGTCCACGATCTGGTCGAGATGAACGTGACCGGGAACTATCTCATTGTGAGAATTTACAACACCGATAAAAGGGCGGGAAATCTCCTCCTGACTGTAACCGGAAGCTTTGAGCAGACTGCGGTGAGGAGCTCTCTCCACTCCCTTTTTAACTTTATCACTGCGCACTGTTTATCATCTCCCTGGTGACAAAATTTTGGGGCAGCCCGAAATTCGTTCAGCAGACCCTGATAAACTCAGATGATCTGCAAATTCCGGGCTGCCTGATTAAGCTATTTTCTGCCGAATTTCAATTTGCGAACCGCGCCTGACCTGAGATTATCTCAGCTCCAAACTGTGATCAAATAGGGATAATAAGCGATCCCAAAAATGCAATAATCAGACCTAGCACACCTATGATTCCCGTCACAACCGTGTAGGTTTTGAGACCTCCCCGGGTGGTCAGACCGGAAAGTTTGGTGGTTATCCAGAAACCGCTGTCATTGACATGCCCGAGACAGAGACCGCCGGTACCTATGGCCATAGCCACCCAGATGGGGCTGACGTCTGTACCGCCGATAACCGGTGCCATCAGTCCGCCGGCAGTCAGTATGGCGACGGTACCAGATCCCTGGGCGATTCTGAGCAAAAATGCGGTCAACCAGGCCAGAAGGATAAGATTAATACCAAATCCTTCCGCTGTGGATTCTATAACTTCTGCTACTCCCGAAACATCGAGCATTTCGGCGAAGCTGCCGCCGGCACCTGTTATCAAAAGCACCAGACCAGCGGAAGACATAGCCTTTGAGAGCGCCTGATTGACAGCATCTTTATCCAGATGAGAGGAGGCCACCATATAGGCCAGGAGAGCACCTATCAGCAGAGCTATGGTCGAACTGGAGATGAAGTGAATGAAAGGAGGTGTCTCCCCGTAAACAGCCTCGCTCACAGTACCTGTCAGAATCAGGAGTACCGGAGCTAAAATCGGCAGCATGGAGCTGGCAAATCCGGGCAGCTCTTCAGGTCTCATATCATCAGCTTCTTCCATATCTTCGATGGCGGCATGATCGAGATCCTTCTCAGGATTGAAAAAGCCTCTGTCCAGAAAGAAAATTTTGTAGATATAAACAGAGAGAATGACCAGCAGCACGCCGGCCACCGCGCCGACTCCTATCATCAGACCCAGGTCTATCTCCAGCATCTCGGCCAGAGCCAGCGGACCGGGAGTAGGTGGAACCAGCATATGAGTTGCGAGCGCTCCGGAAACCAGAGCTGCTACAAAAAGAGCGATGGTCCTGCCTGTCAGCTTGGACATACTGCGGGCGATGGGAATAATTATAACATAAACAACATCGTAAAATACAGGAATTGATCCTATAAATCCGGTGCCGGCGGTGGCAAAGGAAGCCTTATCCTCGCCAAAAATATCCAGAAGCTTATTGGCGATGGAATGAATTCCACCGCAGGCTGCCAGCAGCTGACCGAGCATGATACCGAAACCGATGGGAAGGCCGATGGATGCCATCATATCCCCGAAACCGGTGCCGATGGCGTCTACAGTCGCTTCAAAACCCAGTCCTACTGCCAGACCATAATAGATCGAGGCTATGATCAGGGTCATGGCAGGATTGAGCTCGAACTTCATTATCAAAATAAGAATTATGAAAACCGCAATTCCAACGTGTAAAAGCAGCATTATTTAATTACACCCCTCGTTGAATTATAAATCCGACATTTTTACTGCGCTCTTCTCAAAAAGAGGACTTATGATCCTGTCGCAATCAGCTGACAGCTGCTTAAAGTTTTAACCGGTCTCTTCGCGCAGGCAATTGAGTATTCTGCCAAAATAAAGCGTGTGCATATCCCAGTCTGGATAACAATCTTCCAGCACCTCGCTTTTAACAAGCTCCTTATCCATGCTCTGACTGTATTCCAGCGAACATTCATAATGAACATCACAGCCACCGATGAGCGGAGTATGTACCTCATTTCCTGAAAGTTTTTCCAGGTCACATTCAGCGAACTTGTCATAATTGCGGCCGGAACGGGAACCGCAAAACTCAAGCTCCTCCTCCAGGCCGGAAAATGGTATGCTGACGGTGAATTCATCGGCTTTTTCGATCAGTTTAAAAGTGTGACGCGACTCTCTCACCAGAACCAGCAGCATCGGAACCCGCCAGATGATTCCCAGAGAAGCCCAGCCTATGGTCATTGTGTTGAGTTCGCCGCTGTTCTGAACCGTCAGAAAGCCTCCGCTGTCCAGGGCTTCTGTCACCTCAGTCAGATATTCATTGTATTCGATTTCGGTCAGCTGCAATCTCTCACCTCCTTTCCCGCTGCAGATTCTTTCGGCTTTTTCTGCCGGAATTAAAAGCCATCAATCCCGGCAAGAAGCGAGCAGCAGAAATTTTAAATCTCTCAGCTGCCGCCTTCCGTGGATGTTTCAGGTCGGATGACCGCTCCTTTATCAGCCGATTCGGCCAGCGAAGCGTAGGTGGCCAGATAACCACTATCTATTTTGAGGGAGGGACGCTCCCACTCCTCCAGCCGGCGGGAAATCTCCTCATCATCAACATGCAGATGGAGTGAGCGTTCTGGAATATCTATGGTTATTTTGTCGCCTTCCTGCACGGCGGCCAGCGGCCCACCTTCATAGGCCTCGGGAGAGATATGGCCGACAAAACAGCCGTTGTTGGTCCCGGAAAAACGTCCGTCGGTGATCAGAGCTGTCTTTAGAGCCAGCCCCTTACCGTAAAGCAGCTTGAGCGGCTTATACATCTCCCTCATGCCGGGTCCACCTTTAGGCCCTTCGTACTTTATGACCAGCACATCGCCAGATTCTATCTCGTCCCCGCTGATGGCCTGATTGGCCTCCTCTTCAGAGTTGAATACCCTGGCCCGGCCGGTAAATTTATGCATATCAGGATGTATGGCCGAAGGCTTGGAAACGCCGGTGTTGGGGGCGATATTGCCCCGAAGTATCGCCACTCCCCCCTCTCCTTCATGAGGGTTGTCAGGCGTCCGAATCAAATCTTCATTCTCTATTTCCGCTCCCCGAAAATTCTCCTCCACAGTGCAGCCGTTGACGGCGAGAGCATCGCCATCCAGATAATCCTGCAGACTCTTATAAAGTGCCTGAACTCCGCCGGCTCGCTCAAAATCAGGAACATTGTATTCATCGGTCGAGGGATAGATTCTGGCCAGATAGGGAGTTTCACGGCTGTACTTTTCGAATACATCGATAGAGAGGTCGACCCCGGCCTCGCTGGCCAGCGCCATCAGGTGCAGAACGGCATTCGTCGACCCGCCGAAAGCTATAATGGTCCGCACCGCGTTTTTTAAAGATTTCTCGGTGATGATCTCGTCAGAAGTTATGTCCTCTTCCACCTGATCGACGATATTGCGGCCGGTCTTACGGGCCAGCCTCGTCCGCCGGGCCGAGGTCGCCAGCGCTGTCCCGCCGCCGGGCACCGTCATGCCCAGTGCCTCGGCCAGAGCCGACATGGTGTTGGCTGTGCCCAGAAAAGAACAGGAACCGCAGGTGGGGCCGGCTTTATCCTCCAGCTCCCGGTACTCCTCCAGAGTTATCTCGCCGTTTTCTAGCATGCCCAGAGCCTCGGTCAGCGAGGTGATATCCGATGTGCGGCCGTCAAAACACATGCCTCCCTCCATGGGACCTCCGGGCAGCAGGATGGAGGGGATCTCCAGCCGGGCGGCCGCCATCAGCATACCCGGTACGATTTTATCACAGGAACCCAGAAGCACCACCGCATCAAGCCTATGGGCCTGAACCATGAGCTCGACGCTGTTGGCGATCACCTCCCGGGTCGGCAGAATATAATGCATGCCATCATTGCCCTGCGCTATGCCATCACAGGCGGAGATAACTCCGAATTCCAGCGGCGTCCCGCCGGCCTGCCAGATGCCGTCCTTAACCGCTTCTGCCACCCGATCGAGATTATATGAGCCCGGCACCAGCTGATTCCAGCTGTTGGCCACCCCGATCAGGGGACGCTCCAGTGCTTCATCGTCAAATCCCATCGATTTAAAGAGTCCGCGCTGCATCGAATTCTCCGGTATGCTGGTCACTTCATCGCTGCGCCTTTTCATGCTATCACTCCTCTGTTATTGAAATCCTATTCAAACCCCTGAAATTTCAAACCTGTTCCCGGCTGAGGCCGACCAGACGCATGACATTTTCAGCCGTGTCGGCCAGAAGTTTTTCAGCCCGGACGCCTATCGATTCGAGGCTGTCCGGTCTGTCTATGATAGAAAAAATCGCCTCCAGACCGTACTCGTAATTCTTCCTGTATCCCTCCCCCAGCGATCCGGCTATACAGATCACAGGCCGCCCGGGTCTGTCTTCCTTCGCCGTCTCGGTGACATGTCTGGGAGCTTTATCATGTACGGTCTGACTGTCTATCTGACCCTCACCGGTGATCACCAGCTCTGCGCTCTCCAGATATTTTTTCAGCTCATTGGCTTCGCTCACAATCTCAGCACCCAGCCTCATTTCAGCCTCCAGCACACAGGAAAATCCTGCCCCCAATCCGCCGGCCGCTCCGGCTCCGGATACCTGCTGAGCGTCGATTCCAAACTCCTCCTTAAAAATTCTCTCGTTAAATTTTTTCATGTTCTCATCTATTTCTTCCACCATTTCAGGGATGGCCCCTTTCTGGGGGCCGTAAACCCGGGCGGCTCCCTCAGGTCCGTAAAGAGGATTGGAGACATCGCAGGCAACTTCTATCTTTGTTCCGGCAAGCCTTTCATCGACGTTTCCGGTCTTTACTTCGACTATTTTGCCCAGCTCGCCGCCGCCAAATTCTGCTTCTTCGCCGCTCTCGGTCTTAAACTCATAACCCAGAGCCTGCAGCATACCCACCCCGGCATCCATGGTGGCGCTGCCGCCAATGCCGACGATAATATGTTCAGCACCTCTGTCCAGAGCCGCGGCAATGAGCTCGCCGGTGCCATAAGTGGTAGTTCGCCCGGGATCGACGCTTTCGACATCGACGTAGGTTATTCCGGACGCGGCCGCCATCTCTATAACCGCACGACCATCGCCCAGGTCGCCAAAATGGGCTTTTACCCGTTCTCCGGTCGGACCGGTAACTTCTCTGTGAACGATTTCGCCCTGATGGGCATCGACCAGAGCCTGTACGGTGCCTTCGCCGCCATCAGCCATCGGAACTTCTATACATTCTGCTTCGGGCTCGACCCGGTTTATGCCCTCACTGACAGCCCGGGCGGCCTCGAGAGCTGTTAGACTTCCTTTAAAAGAATCGGGAGCAATCACAATTTTCACCTGTTATCATCTCCTCTGTGATAGTGATCTTTCACGATATCTATCAACTGATAAGAAGAAGGGGCTCTAATTTGTAATATTTTTAATTTTTTATGATTTATAAATCAAGTTCAACTTTAATTCAATTCAATTTCCGGGGCCTCATCTGCTATTCTCTTCTCTAAAAGTTCCGTTTTCTCATCATCGCAGATAAAATAATCCAGACTGCTCAGATGACACACCCTGTGCACCGATTTCTTTCTGTATTTGGTATGATCAGCCAGCAGAAAAGATCTGTCCGCCGAATCTATCATCTTTCTTTTGAGAGCTGCTTTTTCGGGCGTGGGAGTGGTGAGATCAAAATCCTCCGTCAGAGAAGAAGTGCCGATAAAGGCTAAATCGACGTAAAATTCATCAAAAAATTTCTCGGCATGAGGTCCGATGGCCGAACCCACTTCCGTCTGTATCAATCCTCCGGCAAAGTAGAGAGTTATGTTGGCAAAGCTGAAAAGCTCCCCCGCTATATTGAGATCATTTGTTATTACCGTCAGCTCCTGGCTGAACTTTATATTTTGCGCCAGAGCTAAAGTGGTTGTGCCGGCGTCCAGAATGAGAGTTTGACCGGAGGCTATGAAATCCCGGGCTTTATCGGCTATCTGCCTTTTTTTATCCATATTGCGGATGCGTTTTCTGGGAAAAGGCGTCTCGCTCCGGCTGACTGCCCCTCCCCTGGTCCGGAGTATCTCATTTTTATCCTCCAGATACTCCAGATCTCTCCTTATGGTCATCTCGGAAACCTGAAATTCTTCGGCCAGCTCTTTGACTCTGACCCTGCCATCCGTTTTTAATTTCTCCAGAATACTCTTTCGCCTGTTCGTTTTGCCCATAATATCACCCCGGACTGAAATATCATGTTTTCTGCAAAAACAATATATGTTTATTATAAAAATTTTTAATTTTACTGTCAAGTGCTCATACTTTAACTGCTTAAAAAGTTTGAGATTGAAGAGGATTTACTTTTCCGGATTTTCTGGCAGGCACATCCAGCTTCAATCACGAATAATAAAGCAAAGGAGGAGATTATGATATTTGACGACGAAGAAGCTGAAGAATATGATGATTGGTACGAGACCGAACTGGGGGCTTTTGCTGATAAAGTAGAAACCCGGCTGGCTTTTTCTCTCTTCGAACCTGAGGCCGGCAGCAGAGTGCTCGATGCTGGCTGCGGCACGGGGAATTTCAGCATAAAATTAGCCCGCCGCGGTCTGAGCGTGGTCGGCGTCGATGTTTCCGCGTCCATGCTCGAAAAAGCCCGGAATAAAGTTGAAAGACTGGATGAAGATCTGGATATCGAATTCGCCAGGATGGACGCAATCGATCTGGAGTTTCCGGCGGAAAGTTTCGATCATGCTATTTCCATGGCGGCTGTGGAGTTCATTGAGGACGACAGCAAGGAAAAGTTCGTGCGGGAACTGCTGAAAACGGTCAAGCCCGGCGGTGAAGTTTTGATCGGCACGATCAATAAAAATTCCGCCTGGGGAGAGGCCTACAGAGAAAGAGCTCAAAAGCGGGATTCAATTTTCTCCGAGGCTCATTTCACCTCGCCCGAAGAACTCAATGAAATAGAAAAAGAGCTTCTTCAGGAAAGCAGGGAATGCCTTTTCATCCCTCCTGATGCCGAAAGCCAGGAGATCTCTTTAGAGCGCGAAAACGAACTGGCCAAAAGAGAAGTCAGAGGAGGCTTTTTCTGTTCGCTCTGGCAAAAACCCGGCTGTTGAAAACCATGATGGAAGTTTCCGAAAAAATTGAAAAATACCTCCCCCTGCTCTAAAATTTATGGTATAATTAAGTTGAGGGAAGTTGTCGGGGGAGGTGCCTCCGAACTTCCTTTGCAGCACAGCTATTACGACCTTACCACCCCGGGAAATAACTGCCCCCTTTTCCCGGGAACTTTTTTGTCCTCAGAATAACCCTGAGCTCGTTTGTAAATTCTTAAACCTGTCGACGGAAATTATGGGCCGGAAATTATGGTCACTTCGGATAACTTTTTGATCTCCGCGGGCTCGACCTCATAAATCCTATCCAGCAGAGCCCGGCGGAACGAGGCCGGACTGCTCTCTTCTTCTGCAGCCAAATCAGCCGCGGCCGCAAATGCAGCAGCCCCGGTAAGAGCTGTTCTGAGATTTGAATTTTCTCTCTGTCGGTTCTTTTCTCTTTCACTCTGGATTTTTTGAGCAGCTGCCATTGCCCCCAGCGTGCCGGCCAGCATACAGCCTGTTCCCACTATCCTTCCCAGAAGGGGACTGCCGGCCTCCAGCCGGCATATGTAATCCTCATCAACTGCCAGATCCATACCCCCCGTGACCAGTACAGCGCAGCTGAATTCTTCCGCCAGAGAAAGGGCACTTTTTTCCAGCTCCTGATGTTCGCCCAGAGATTCAACCCCTCTTACCCGGGCTTTCCTGCCGGCCAGAGTACTTATCTCGCCCGCATTTCCCTTGATTATATCCGGGTGATGGGTCTGTAAAAGCTCTCGCACAAAATCCGTTCTATAGGAGGTAGATCCGACTCCTACAGGATCAAGAACTATCGGAATATCTTCTGCGGCCGCGCTTTCGGCAGCCCGGTGCATGCCGGCACAGGTATTCTCATCTATCGTGCCGGTATTGAGAACCAGCGCTTCAGCCGAGGCGGCCATCTCACCGCTTTCCTGAGGGGAGTGAGCCATTACAGGCAGAGCTCCCCAGAGTCTGATCACCTCGGCCACATCTGCCACCGTCACATAATTGGTTATAGCGTGTACCAGCGGATTCTCAACTTCCAAAATTTTCAGCAGTTTTTCGGCGATGATATTCGAACCACCTTCAGCTGACATCGGCTTCATCCCCTTTCCCGGCCCTGTTAATCCTATCGATCATCTCTTCAGCCGTCTTTTTCACATCATCAGCCTGGTTGAGAGCACTTATCACGGCCGCTCCTGTGGCCCCAGCCCGGACGACCTCCCCGACATTATCGGGGGCTATTCCGCCAATAGCCATTACCGGCAGATCGGTGAGCTGAACTGCTCTTTTGAGTTTTTTCAGGCCTACCGCCTGCCTCTCTGCATCCAGGCGCTTGGATTTCGTGGAAAAGACAGAGCCAAATCCTATATAGTCCACTATCTCCTCATTCAGCTTCTTTACCTGTTCCGGACTGGAAGCAGAAACCCCGATGATTTTATCCGGGCCGAGCAATTTTCTGGCCTCCTGATAGGGCAGATCCTGCTGGCCTAGATGCACGCCGTCAGCTTCCAGCGCCATAGCCAGATCGACCCTGTCATTGATTACCAGAGCGGCCCCCTGCTCCCGGGTGATCTTTCGCAGCTTCTGACCCAGCTGATAACGACTGCGCAGATTCAGATCCTTCTCCCGCAGCTGAACCATACGCACCCCGCCGGCCAGAGACTTTTTCACCACGTCGACGCTGGTATACTCAGGAGCCAGAACCGATTCCGTGATCAAATAAAGATCCCGGTCGGCAATCGAGCTCATATTTTATCCACCTCCTCACCTGCAGCCAGATGGTTGACTGGATCGATACCCGCGCCCAGTTCAAAACCTGTTCTGATAGCGCTGGTGATAAATTCTTTGGACTTCGCCACCGCTTTTTCCAGCTCCAGTCCCCGGGCCAGATAGGCAGCTATGGCGGCAGAATAGGTGCAGCCTGTTCCGTGAGTGTTGTTAGAAGGCAGCCTGGGAGCGGAAAATACCCCGGTTTTTTCTCCATCAAAAAGAAGGTCAAAAGCCTCATCTCCTCCCAGATGGCCGCCTTTGACCAGCACCGCCCCCGGCCCCATCTCAAAAAGTCCCCGGGCCAGTTCTGCCAGCAGATCCCGTTCTTCCCGGGCGGTCAGTTTATCCGGCGAAAATTCTTTTTTCGCTTTTTTCTGGCCGTACAAAAGTACTCTGGCCTCCTGCAGATTGGGTGTTATGACCGCTGCCTGCGGCAGAAGTTTCTGGCGGACTGTTTCCACCGCCTCCTCTGCCAGCAGCAGATCTCCGCTGGTGGCCACCATGACCGGATCGACCACCAGATCGAATTGATCATACTCACTCAATTTATCGGCCACAACCTCCACTATATCCGCATCGGCCAGCATGCCTGTCTTACCGGCTTTTGGGTTCAGGTCGGAAAAAACCGAATCCAGCTGCTCCTTTACAAATTCTGGAGAAAGAGATCTGACAGCCTGCACTCCCAGCGTGTTCTGGGCGGTGACCGCAGTTATCACCGACATGCCATAAGTATTGAGTACTGTCATTGTCTTAAGATCGGCCTGAATTCCGGCCCCGCCGCCTGAGTCAGACCCGGCAATGGTCAGGATTCTGGGTGGATCTTTCTTCAATCCGGATGTTTCAGCCATGAATATCTCCTCCCTTTGATTTTACCGGTTAAAAAACCTGAAATCATTATGCACATTTAAAAACGGGGACACAGCCCTGTAAACCCGTGCAGGTGGGCTATGTCCCCGTGATTTTCACCGTCCGGCTGATGATCTCAGAAGCCGGGACATAACTTCCCTGCGCAGGCATTATCCTGTTCAGGTTCGAGGGGATCGGGTAAATTCCCGTCTCAGCCGTCAGATCATCCGGCTCCCCCAGTCATGCTCAAATATAAAATTTATTTGCTTTTCAGCGATTCAAATAACGTCCAGAATCCGTTTGGGAGTTTCAATCAGCTCATCGGCCAGCTCTTCCAGATCTTCCCGGGTTCCCACTCCGCATAAAACCCCGACTACCAGACCGGCTCCGGCCCGGCGGCCGGTTTTTAGATCGGTGGGAGTATCTCCGACCATCGCGACCTCTGAACATTCCAGAGACGTCTCAGAACAGAAATTCTCCAGAACAGCCGGATCGGGCTTGTCAGGGATCTCATCATCGCCGCAGGCTATATATTCAAAATAATCGGTAATATCCAGCTCTTTCATTATGGTCAGAGTTGAAGGTCTGGTATCAGCTGTGGCCAGTCCCAGCCGATAACCGCGCTCCTTCAGTTTGAAAAAAAGCTCATGCAGATCGGCTGTTTCGCGCAGGTTTTCAGTATAATCTACCTCATCGACGCTGTTTTCCATTATCCCGTAAATTCTATCCTCCAGCTCTATTCTGGACCATCCGACCTGAAAATCCTGCTCCAGCAGATAATCAGTAAGCTGCCGGGCCGATCGGTCAACCGTGGCCTGGGCAAGATTGCCGTCGGGATCGATATAGCTTTCATCGGTCTCTATACCGAAAATGTCCATAATCCCTGCTTCCAGCCGCTCGTATTCAGACGCGCCGGGCTCTACCGGGGTGAATTCAGCTATGATTTTTTCGGCGGTCTTTTCCACCATGGGCAGCCAGAGGGTATAAAAATCTATTATGGTACCATCTTTATCGAAGACTATTCCCTTGATGTCGGACAAAGCAAAAACCTCCTGTAGACAAATACTGAAGTTTAAACCGAAAAGATTCCGGAAAATGCTCAGAAGTCAGTCCTGTTCCTCCTGTGCGGCCAGCATATCCGACAGCTTCTGACCGCCCACACCTACCATATCCGGCGTGCGCTCTTCCAGATAAACAACAAAATTATCCTCATCTATGCCGGTAACCTCGCTTCCAACCTCGGTAAGCCCTTCGATGGCCTCCTGTTTTTGTTCCTCGTCCAGCTCAGGGCAGTAAAAATGAATAGTTGGCATATTTTTAGCCTCCTTATCGCTGTTTTTATCAGGAGCGCTTCTCCGGTTCTTTTACCTGCTTTTTTACCCACTTCTATTACCCACTTCTAAAAGCTGCCAGGCTGACCTGCCTGCGGTGGGTATTATATAAATTTTAGGTAAAATTTGCAAGCTGACATCCTGATCTATCGCCCTCCGGCTTGTTCCAGCAAAAAATCAGCAAAAAATTCAGGTCGATCAGTCCTTATGCCAGAGTTTTTGTTTGCTGGTCGAAACAGCGAATAAACCTTCATCCACGAGCTCCTGAACTTCATCCTTTGTTCGTATCAGCCCTCCGCCAATTACGGGACAGGATTTTTTGACGCTTTCGATGAAGTAGGGAGCGGCTATCCCCGGTAAAATTTCTACCGCGTCAGGTCTGTTGCTATTTAACATATCCCGGCCGCTTTTGATAGCTGCCGAATCAAGCAAAAACAGCCTCTGCACGGCCATAAGATCTTTTTCCCGGGCCGCCCTGATCACGTTGCCCCGGGTGGAGACCAGACCATCGCAGAGCTCTTTTTCGGCCAGATAATCAACAGCCTGCCTGTCATTGGCCAATCCCTTGACCAGATCGAGATGAATAAAAACAAGCTGATCGTTTTCTTTAATGCGCCGGACCATCTCCGGTATATTTATAAGATCGGCCTCGAGCAAAAATATAATGATCACATCGCTATTTAAAGCTCTTTTTAAAGCCTGCTCTCCCCGCACGCCTGCTATCACGGGGTGATCCTCCAGATAATTACTGAGATGCTGCATGCTATCTCCTCCCGCTTTGCTCGAGCAAAATTTATTCTCCGGTCAACTCCTCGCGCAGTGAAAGGGCAGCCTCCGCCTCATCGGTGATGATCATATCGACACCCAGCTCGATCAATTTTTCGATGCGGTCATGGTCATTGGTTCCGTAAGCAGCGACTTTCAGCCCGTTGCGGTGAGCACCGGACAGCATTTTTTCGGTCACCGTTCTGTGCATAGGGATAAGATGGTCGGCACCGAGCTGACGCGCATAATCCCAGGGCCTGTAAAGCCGGGAATAGTATAAGATGCCCTTTTTAATATCAGGAGCTATCTCATGTAGATTATGGATGGTATAGTGATTGAAGCTGGTAACCAGGGTTTTCTCTTCCAATCCCCGGGCCGCCAGAGCTTGAACCAGCTTCTTTTCTTGCTCAAGATCATCGCCGTCGCGCTGTTTTAGCTCAATATTGATCATGTCCATATTTTCCACCACGGCCAGAGTCTCTTCCAGAGTGGGGATATATTGTTCGCCGTTTTCAGTGCTGCCCGTTTCCAGCTTGATCTTTTTTAGCTCGCTCAGGCTGTAATCGCTCACATAACCGCTGCCTTTAGTATGATTGTCGATCTTTTGATCATGGAAAACGACCAGCTCGTTATCTTCTGTAAACTGCACATCCAGCTCTACTCCATCTCCATCGCCTTTAGCCGCCTGCTCAAAGGCCAGAATTGTATTGGCCGGTGCATTGTTCTCATCGCCCCTGTGATAAATTATCTTTGAACTCATTTTTATTGTGAAACCTCCATTATCGTTATGATTAACTTCTTAAAGCTCTGTAAACTCAAACTCACAAAAAAATTTTGATTTTCCCTGTCTTCGGCCGGTAAATAGGCATGATAGTGATCTTATGCGATATCTATCAACTGATAAGAAGAAACAAAGTTTTTCAGCCGTCAGGTCGCGAATCTCTATGATAAAGTGCTGCCGCTCCCAGAAGAAAAAGGGCGCATAGAATATAAAGGCGCTGCACCGGCAGTCCCAGTCCGACCAGGTTAAGAGCCAGCGGCCCCAGGGCAGCTCCTACATCACCAGCAGTAGTCAGCCCCGCCATCCGGCTGCGCAGGCTGTAACCCGTAAATTTACCAGTGTTGACATACAGCAGAACCACCAGCAGACTGGTCAGCAAAAAAATAGCGCCGGGCAGTAACAGCACAACCAATGGTATATCGACCAGGGCAAAGATAAACAGCAGAATACCCTGTGCGATCAGAGCTATTTTCAGCAGTGCCCGGGAGTCGAGAATATCGCTGAGATAACCCATAAACGGGCTGAAAACTATATCAAAAAGATAGCGGGAAGATAGCACCATGCCGCTGACAGCAGCAATACTCACAGTCCAGACTAATATACCGATTTCATCGCCATAAAGCTGGTTCAGATAAAAACCGTAGCTGGAATTTATCACACCTCTGGCGGTAAAATGTACGGCCAGACCGGCTGCCAGCAGGGCAGCGAAGGATGGATCGCGAATGAGGTTTAAAAGAGAGGTCAGACCACTTTTTTCCGGGACCACCACCTCACCCTTTTCTTCATCATTTACTTCACCACCATAAAAGCGAAAGTAAAAATAGAGCAGCAGTGCCGCACCTACCACGCTGACAGCTCCCAGCAGGTAAGCAGCCAGAGTAAAATTAAAACCACCGGCCAGAAAACCGCCTAAAATCATTCCGGCCAGGCCGCCAGTTCGGGTCACCGATTGAAATAGACCTGAAAGCCTGCCCTCTTTACTTTTATTTTCCTCAGGCTTTGAACTCTCCTGCGAAGACCGGCTATCGGATTCATCTTCCGAAAAAATGTCGACAAGAATTTTTAATCTCATCAGAGAATAACTGATTCCCCAGATAAGTCTCATCGCCAGAAGATACAAAAATCCCTGATGAAAGCCGTACAGCACTGTGGTAGCCGTGCCGGCCACAACCGCCCCGGCAAAAGGTATCTCAGTTCCGAAGCGCCGGAATATTGAGGCAGCCCAGAAGTTAGAACCAAATCTGATAATCCGGTTGATGCTGAGTAAAATTCCTACCTGGCCCACAGAAAGACCTATAATGCCGGCCTGAGCAGGCAGGACAGCATACAGCATCGAATCTCCGAGCAGTGAAAAAGCAAGAATAACAAACAAAATCAATTTATCCGGGTGGCGGCGGCAGATATTTTTAAATTCCTGCACCTGACTTCACCGTCCTCACGGACCGATAAGTCCCAGCTTCTTGAGGTATTCAGCCGAAGCTGAGGCCGGTTTTAAGCCTGTCACCTCAGTAATCAGCGATCCTGAGAAGCTCAGATCGGCCAGGAACGATAAAAACTCCTCATAATCGATCAGACCCTGCTCCAGCGGCCGGTGGTCCTGCATCTGGCAGGTTTTAGGGCGGTCCGGCAGCCTTTCACCCGCTTTTATGTTGTGAATGTGCAGAGAAGCTATCCGCCTCTGATGCTGCTGAAAATAATGTTTAATATTTTCATCCCTGATGAATTCGTGGCCGACATCATAGGTCAGAGAAGTATCATGACGCCTGCTCAGCTCGAGCAGACGATCCGGGTCCGTTTTTACCAGATTCTCCAGGCAGAGCCGGCGACTTTTATCAAGATCGGCGGTTATCCCGGCTATACTTCTGGAAGCTGCTTCCATAACACGCTTAAGAAAACTCTGCCTGACGCTGATGTCGGAAACCAGCCCCTGCGCCCTTTCTTCCATATTCTGAAAGACATGCAGCACCAGCTGTTCGGGTTCAGCCGGTTCAGCTATGGCTATACTCCGCCTTATGGCCTCTAGAGCACCTTTCCTGACTCTTTTATCGGGATTGTCGATATCGGTCCACCAGAAAGGCAGGTGCAGGGAAAAACTGATATCATTCTCCTGCCGGTAGCCGGCCAGCCGGGAAAATAATTCTTCCCGGTCAGCTTTTGACATTGTATGGCGCAGAGTATCGCTTAAAATCTCGACCTGTTCAAAACCCAGCTCGATCATATTTTCCAGGCCGGCCAGATAATCGGCCGGCTCAAGCCTGTATTCCTCGCCGCCTTCCCGGCGCAGTCTATCGAATGTAAAACAGTCGTTAACTCCCATCCTTGCTTCCAGTTCTTTTAGCATATCAAAATCACCATCTACTTTCCAGATAGCTGTGAAATCTCCTGGCGCTGCGAAGAGCCTATCTTTTATTTGTTGGGTTCGATAAGTCCTTTAACGAAATAACGCTGCAAACCTAAAATAACTACCAGCGGAGGCACCATGGCCGAAACCACATAGGGCATAATCAAAGTCCAGTCCGGCAGCTGACCGCCTCCTGGAATCAGCCCTTCTATTCCGAGCTGAACCACCCTCATCTCAGAACTGGTCGTTATCAAAAGCGGCCAGAGATACTGATTCCAGGTCCAGATGAAGAGGATGACAAAAAGAGCTGCGGCATTGGTTTTGATGAGGGGCAGGAGAACGTGAAAGAAAAATTGAAGCGGCCCGCCTCCATCAATAACAGTGGCTTCAGCCAGCTCGTTGGGTATTGTCTTGAATATCTGCCGGAACAAAAATGTTCCGGTTGCCGAAGCTATCATCGGCAGTATCAAACCCTGATAGGTGTCAATCATTCCCAGCGATGATACCACCTCATAAGTTGACATCAGCCTGACCGGAACCGGCATCATAAGAGTAAAAAGAGTCAGGAAGAATACCGGAGCCGCCAGCTTGAAATCGAAAAACACGATGGCATAAGCCGTCATCAGCGATATTATCAATTTCCCGAAGGTCACAGACAGAGAGAATACTGTACTGTTGAAAAGAGCCCGGGGAAGATCAGTCCCATGCCATACTCTGTAAAAATTGGTCACCAGCTGATCACCGGGGGTGAAGGTCGGCGGCCTCTCATAAACTTCAACTCTCTCTGAACTGCTGACGATAAAAGAGTAATAAACCGGAAAAATTATGACAATCAACAGCAATATCAAAAGAATATGAACAAATATATTGCTCTCAATTATGGCATTAAGTCTATCAAGCATAATAGACTCCCCTCTGCGCGTATTTAAATTGCAGATAGACCAGACCAACTGCTATTACAAACATAATCACCGACTGAGCTGCGGAAAAGCCCGGCATCAGATGGGTAACTCCGTCGCGATAGGCTGAATAAACCATGACGTTGGTAGCCCCGCCGGGACCTCCTTTGGTGACAGTATGAACCAGGCCAAAAATCTGATAGAAGGCATAAATTAAATTCATGGTGAAGAGAAAGAAGGTGGTCGGGGAGATAAGCGGAAAAATTATTTTGCGAAAACGTCCTATAGCCCCCGCACCGTCTATCGAAGCAGCCTCGAGCAAATTCTGGGGGATATTCTGCAGCCCGGCCAGATAAAAAGCAATATTGTAGCCCAAATTTCTCCAGATAGCGGCAATTATAAGCAGAATTAGAGCATGAGATCCCCGTTCCAGCCAGTTTAGATAAAGAGGTGAGATGTAGGTTAACACACCATAGGAGGGATGAAATAAAAACATCCAGATAGCGCCCACAACGGCCGGAGAGAGTGCGTAAGGCCAGATGAGAGCGGTACGGTAAAATGACAGGCCTTTTATTTTGCGGTTGAGCAGAAGACTTATCATAAGCCCCAGAGCCAGACCTATAAAAGTGACCGCCAGGGTAAATATCAGGGTGACAATGATGGTCTGCTGATATTCCGTTGAAGTTAGAAGATCGATATAATTTTCCAGGCCCACAAATACGCGACCATGACCAAAAGCATCGCTCATATAAGTACTCATTCGAAAGGATTCAAAGGTGGGAAAGACGATAAAAATAAGGACCACTACTACCTGAGGTAAGACCAGAAGGTAAGGCAAGATTTGATTGGGAAATTTAAATTTATCCCGATCCATTCAATATTCCTCCTCAACAGAGTTTAAAAGAACTAGCCCCTGGCTGATGTAAATCTCTCAGCCAGGGGAAGTGACAGTTTAACCTATAATCTCAAAATTCATTTACTGCTGAGCTCGTTCGTAACGCTCTAACACTCGATTGCCTCTTCTGACCATATTCTCTGCTGTCTCCTGAGCCGTTTGATCGCCGGCAAAGAAGTTTTCCAGCTCTTCCAGATTAATATCTCTTATTTCGGTGTAATTGCCCAGACGCAGGCCGCTGAATTCGTCATAGGTTGTAGACTGCTCGATAGCAGTTTCAAATTGAGGATTCTCTTCAAACCAGCCCTCTTCTTCCAGCATTTCAACTGCTTCGTAAGTTACAGGCAGATAACCGGTATTTCTGTGCCACCAGGCCTGATTTTCGGGCTGGGAGATGAAATTGAGCATATCGGACATAGCTGCAAATTCCTCTTCGCTGTGACCGTCATAAGCCCAGATGGTTCCGCCTCCGATTAGGGCATTGCCTACTTCGTATTCTCCGCCCATATGAGGGAGCATGGCTGTACCGACTTCGAAGTCGGCGTCTTCCATAAAGCCTGCCAGCGTCGCGGTCGACTGCATATACATGCCTACCTGTTCTCCCAGAAAGACCGGATCAGGATCGCCCTCACGTCCTTCATAGGTGAATATATCTTCTTCATTCCACTCGCCCAGCTGCTCCAATAGTTCAATGCCAAAATCTTCATCCCAGTAAAGTTCAGTTGCAAGACCTTCCATGCCGTTGGCCTGATTGGCTATGGGCTGATCGTGCCAGGTGTGCATATTCTCCAGCAGCACCCAGGAAGGCCAGGCTGTGGAAAAGCCAGCTTCGGCGTCGGTGTTCTCTATGATCTGCCGGCTGTATTCCTCCACCTCGGCAAAAGTTTCAGGAGGATCTTCCGGATCCAGACCGGCTTCTTCGAACATATCTTTGTTGTAATACATAATGGGGTTTGATGAGTTAAAGGGCAGCGAATAAAGATTGCCGTCGACTGAATAGTATTCGGTGACCGGACCGATAAATTCCTCCGGGTCAATATCGATCAGTTCATAAACCGGGTTGATGGCTCCGCTATCAAGCATGGTCATGGTGCCGACTTCATAAACCTGTGTCAGATATGGAGGGGAACCGCCTCGATAGGAAGCAATGGCAGTGGTCAGTGCTTCAGCATATGATCCCCGATGGACTTTATCAACATAAACCTCAGGATGTTCCGCCATAAAGTCATCGATTAGCTCTTCAGTTCGCTCGCGCAGATCTCCGCCCAGAGCATACCAGAAGTCTATCTCGACTTCTGCAGCCTCTACTGTTGATTCGGCCGTCATATCGTCCAGCTGCACACCGGAAAAGACCAGCATCAGAGCCAGACCAAGAGCAATTGAAATTTTAAATATGTTTCTCATCACTTAAATACCCCCATTAATTTTAAATATTGATGCCAATTTCAAAAAGCCACTATTTGATGAATTATGATCGGATTGACGGCTTAAAGAAGTTTTTATCCCCCCTTATGCCGCTGTTATTTTAGGACCTTCTTGTATTCAGTTGATTAAAAGGTGTGTAAAAAACCTCGTTTAGTTGTAGTGTAAGATATAAAGCTTCGTTCACAATGACACAATGAAATTTTCCCCGGTTTAAGTTTAGTTTTCGGCCTAAAAATTGCGCTTCCTTCGCAAATTCGCAAAAGCTTATCCCTGAGCACACGCTCAGCCCGGCACATCCTGAGCCGGGGACACTATTTTTTGGCCATGGACTTAACCTGAGTTTGGAAAAATTTCGAGCATCACTTTGCTTTATATCTTCCAGCCATTATTTTCATGATAGTGATCTTATACGATATCCATCAACTGAAAACAACTGAAAACAAGAAGATCCCAAAAAGTAAAAGACATAAAAAATGAAGCAGCCAGGCCCATTCCTCATCAAAATTGACATACCGGTGGTGAAGTATGAGCGACTGCGGAGTTATCTCTTGAGTTCTCTAACTCTCAGCTTTATAATATAAATTTTTGCAATTTTAATTATACCTAATGCTTTTCAAGCTGTCAAATTCATTTTGGGCCTGCAATTCATATAATTTACAACTAAGTATAAACATGATAATGTAAAAGAAAAGAATTGGATTCGGTCAGAACGATTTAGGGAGGGATGAGCGTGGAGGCGGTCAGGCTGAGAAATGTGAGATTTTCTTACGAAGAGGAGAAAGCAGTTAGAGATGTAAACTTAAAACTGGAAAAAGGAGATTTTGCCGCCTTCATCGGACCCAATGGTTCGGGCAAAAGCACCGTCATCAAAATGTTGATGGGCGCGCTGGAACCGGATGAAGGCCGGGTTGAAGTCCTGGAAAAGGATGTAACCCGACTCAGAGACTGGACAGATATAGGTTACATCTCTCAGGAAGTAAGGGAGTTCAATCAGAGCTTTCCGGCCACCGTCAGAGAAATAGTTGGCAGCAATCTATATAATGAGATGGGATTTTTTCGCTTTCTCAACGACCGGCTGGAAGAAAAAATCCATCGGGCTCTGAAACTCGTCGATATGGAAAATTTCAGGGGCCGGCGCATCGGCAACCTTTCCGGCGGCCAGCAGCAGAGGGTATTTATCGCCCGCATGATGGTCAACGATCCCGAACTGATTCTGCTGGATGAACCTCTTTCCGGTGTGGATATCAAAACCCAGGATGAGTTTTACCGTATAATAGGCGATATAAATTCCGAGCTGAATAAGACAGTCATAATGGTTTCCCACGATGTAAACGTTATCAGCAGCCATGCCAACTACGTGGTCTGCTTTGAGAATGGGCGGGCTCATCTGCACAGATCCGACGAATTTAATTATGACAGCTATCTGGATGAAATTCGGGATTCCAGCCTGCAAATCGTACCCGATCATGATCACTAAAAGCAGAAAAAGCGCCAAAAATCTTTCGGCAGAAATTAAGGCTCCGGGAGGATGACAGGATGAATTTTATCACAGAAATACTTGCCTTCAGTTTCATGCGCCGGGCTCTTCTGGCCGGCAATCTGATCGGCATAATAGCGCCGCTGGTAGGAGTATTCTTAAATCTACGCCGGCTGTCGCTGCTGGGCCACACCCTATCACATGTGGCACTGGCCGGAGTAGCTCTGGGCATATATCTGGGCGTATATCCTATTTATACCGCCATCATTATTTCCATCATCGCCGCTCTGGCGGTGGAAAAACTGCGGCGGGATTATCAAAATTATGCCGAACTCGCCCTGGCGGTGGTGCTGGCCACCGGTCTGGGGCTGGCTGTGATTCTTATCTCGGCGGCCGAACAGACTGCCGGTATACATAGTTATCTCTTCGGCAGTATCTCGCTTGTGGCCAGTCGAGATATCTATACCATAATTCCTCTTTTCTTCCTCATCCTGGCTGTTATAGCCCGATATTACTACGGTTTCTTCTATCTGGCTTTCGATGAAGAGGAAGCCCGGCTGGCCGGAGTTCCAGTGGGCTTTCTGAATACAGTGTTTATGATTATAGTCTCGATTACGGTGGCGCTGTCGATCCGGATAGTCGGCGCCCTGCTCATCTCCTCGCTCATAACAATACCCGTAGCAACCGGCATGCTAATCGGCAGCAGTTTCCAGCGGACGGTGATCATCAGCATCGCAGCCGGTATAATCTCCGTCAATCTGGGATTGATTTTCTCTTTCCAGCTCGATATTGCTCCCGGCGGAACCATAATTCTGGTCAGCGTTATGCTGCTGGCAGCAGTTTTGAGCTGGCAGCGCCTGCAGGAATAAATCATTGCAGTCGGGAATTAAATATCAAGCATCAGAATAATGATGAGCCTGAAAAATAATTTTTGAAGGGAGTATCAGCAAATTATGCGAGCAGATAGAAGATCTTTATCCGTTCTAATTCTAATCTTAATGCTGGCTCTGACCATCACCGCAGGCACTATCCAGGCGCGTGAAGCCAGAGAAGGCGGCGAACTAACCATCGCCATGGGAGCAGATCCGGAAGCCATGGACCCGATCGAAGCTTCATCAGCACCGGCTTCGATGGCCATGCTGCATACCATGGAATCGCTTTTCAGTATGACACCCGAAGGTGAGATTGAGCCGCTGCTTGCTGAAGGTTATGAAGTCTCTGAAGATGGGCTGGAGTACGATATTTATATCCGGGAAGGCATCGAATTCCATGACGGCTCCTATTTCGATGCCGAAGCTGTAAAGTTCAATCTGGAGCGCTTTCTGGACGAAGAAGCCCCTTTTTCTTTTTTAATCGACGAGGTCACCGAAATCGAGATCGTCGACGATTATACCGTCAGACTCCACACCGAGGAGCCCTTCGCCCCACTCATCAATCATCTTTCGCACGAGCTGGTGGCCATGGCCAGCCCGTCGGCGGTGGAGGAATACGGTGAGGATTTTGCCGTCAATCCTGTCGGTACCGGAGCATTCGAGTTTGTAGAGTGGACCCGCGGCGATAAAATAGTCATGGAGCGCAACGAGAATTACTGGGGCGAAAACGCCTATCTCGATCGCCTCAACTTCAGTATTGTTCCCGAAGACTCCACCCGGGTCGTGCAGGTAGAAACCGGAGAGACCGACGCCGCCATGTTCGTACCGCCCCGGGAACAGTCTCGTCTGGATGAGGTGGACGAGGTGAATACAGTGCAGGCTACCAGTCTCCGAACGATTTACACCGGCTTCAATATCGAGGTAGAACCTTACGATGATGTAAGGGTCAGAAAAGCTCTCAACTATGCTGTCGACAACGACGCTATTGTCGAACAGATTCTGGAGGGAGCCGGCCGACCTTCGGACGCACCTATTTCCCCCGATATATTCGGTCATTCAGGCCAGGAAAAATATGAATACGATCCAGATCGAGCTCGGGAACTGCTGGCTGAAGCCGGATACGAGGACGGTTTTGAAACAACCTTCCATCACCCTGTCGGCCGCTATATGATGGATGATACAATAGCTCAGGCCATACAAAGTCAACTGGACGATGTCGGAGTCGAAGCTGAGCTTATCACCATGGAATGGGCAACCTATCTGGAAACCCTGCAGGTCGCCCCGGAGGAGGCCGAGCACGAGCTTTATATGATGGGCTGGGGTGCTGTCACCGGTGATGCCGATTATGGGCTCTATCCCATGTTTCACAGTTCACAGATGGCTCCTTACGGCTGGGATCTTTCCTATCTCGACCATCCCGAAGTTGATGAGCTGCTCGAAAAAGCCAGACTCAATCCTGAGCCCGAACTGCGCGAGGAGTTTTACGCCGATGCCATTGAAATCATCTGGGATGAAGTTCCCTGGCTCTTTCTGCACAGCGAAGTGCAGATCAATGCCGTACGCGAAGGTGTAGAAGGGCTGGTACATCATCCCCGCGAAAATATTATAGCTATAGATGCCTATCTGAGCGAGTGACTTCAGAAAATTATCCCGGGAACAGGGCGGCCGCAGCCAGCAACTTTTCTATCATTTCCCGATTTCAGGGTGGTTGAGGCCGGCTTCCGGCCGCCTCTTTTTTTTTAGCGGAGGAGGATTTTTGAGCTGAATATCAAATTTATTAAGTGGAGGCAATTAATTAAGTTGAGGTAGTTTTATGCTGCTGTCTCCATTGCTTTTTTATCCTTTGTGATAATCATGATTATCCCGCCCGCTTCATGGGGCAAAGGGGGTGGTACCAAAATAACAGTCAGAAAAAACGGAAGCTTTTAAATGACTGAAATTGCTGTAAACCGGAAAAAAACAAATAAAAAAACAACCAACAGTAGGGGAAAGGATGAGTAATTTTTATGAGCACCAGAAATCCTCAAAGTGACTATCCCGTCAAGAACGGGTTCAGTGTGGATATGTTTTCCGATGCGGAAATAAGACAGATACACAACGCCACTCTGGAAACTTTGACGGAGATGGGTATGCACATCACCAATGACGAAGCTCTTGACATTTTTGCCGATGCCGGCGCTGATGTCGATAGAGACAGCGGAAGGGTCAAGATTCCACCTTATATGATAGATGACGCGCTGCGCTCGGCGCCGCCGGAAGTGCTTTTAGCCGGCCGCGATCCGGAAAACGACGTTGTGGTTGGAGACAGCCGGGTTAACTTCACCACCTTCGGAGCCGGCGTTCACATCATCGATCACGAGACGGGGGAGTTTCGCGACACTACCAAGCAGGATGTGGCCGATACAGCCCTTCTGGCCGATTATCTCGATCAGGTCGATGTCTACTCACATGCTGTCACCGGTGGTGATTGCCCCAGTGACAATGTAGACCTGCATGAAGCCGAAGCCTTTTTGAACAACACCAGCAAACACTGCATGCATATAGATCTTACCTGCGGCGAAAATGCCAAAAAGTATTTCGAGATGGGAGCAGCCATCGTAGGCGGCATGGATGAGCTTCGGGATAGACCGATAATCTCTGCTCTTGTCTGTCCTCAAAGTCCTTACGAACTGCATGGAGATGCAGCTCAGATCATAATAGAATGCGCACGAGCTGGTGTTCCGGTCAACGTTCTATCGATGGCCATGGGTGGTGCGACTTCACCTATAACTCTGGCAGGAACACTGGTCGATCACAACGCCGAGGTGCTCACCGGTATCACCCTGGCTCAACTTGTCAACCGGGGAGCGCCGGTACTTTACGGCAGTTCGACCACCGCTTTTGATGTCAAAGAATCGACCTCGCCCGTAGGCAATCCCGAGCTGGGCATGATCAATGCCAGCGTGGCTCGACTTGCCCGCTATTATAACCTGCCCAGTTACACGGCCGGCGGTTAGGCGGACTCCAAAAAGTCCGATGCTCAGGCCGGTCATGAGAAGACTATCTCTGCCATGCTGCCAGCCATGGCGGGCTCCAACATGCTGTACGGTATGGGCATGCTGGAGATGGGCCAAACCTTCAGCCACACTCAACTAGTCCTGGACGCCGAAATCGCCAAGATGGTGAGAAGAGTCGTGCAGGGCATAGATGTAAATGACGATACTCTGGCTGTAAAAGAAATCAAGGATGTCGGACCGGGAGGTAACTTCCTGACCCAGCAGCACACCATCGATTACATGCACGAGGAACAGGCCCGGGCTGACATCTTCGATAGACAGATGCGGGAAAACTGGGAAAAATCCGGTTCTCCCCTCGCCCGAGAAAAAGCCGAGGAAAGAGTTAAAGAGATCTTTTCCTCGCACGAACCCGAACCTCTCGATGATGATGTAGCTCAAAAGCTTGAGGAGATCGTCGCAAGCGCCGCCGGTGAGGAGGATTAATTAACTCCTCCCTGCGAACTCAGTCAGACTGAAGGAATTATCAGAGATTGAAGCTGGCAGCCGGCCGAGGGGGCGCAGAGCCGTCTCCGAAGCCGGCTTTATTAATCTCATTTTTAAATCAGGGAGGGTTGATCGGAAAGATCACACAGGCTCTAACCCTGTGCAGCCGGGTGTAACTCCCGGACCCTCCTCCAAAAATTTATATTTTTTTGCCCACCCCGGCCAAAAATTCCGCTTTAGAAACAAACAGAGAGGAGGCCGATTATGGCAGCGGAATACCGCTTTCGCAAACGCGAAAATCTATATAAACTCATAAAAGAAATTAAACTCTGGCCCTCACGCAGCGGCAGGCTGCACGGTATTAAAGAGCTGGAAAAGCAGGGCAATTTTATCGAGCTAAAATTATACTGCGGCGAGAATTTTCGTGTGAAGAACTCAAAAAACAGCCGGGCTGCCCGCTGGCTGCGCAATAAAATGATGGTCGAAGCCTGCCCCGGATGTAAGGTGCCGGAGTGGAAGCTGGAAAAATACGCCAGCACTTCTTTTGGTTGATCGAATATCGAATGAGGAAAATGCTCCTCTGCTCAAACCTATAAAACCGATTAAATTTCATCAGAAAGGTCAGGTGAAACCGGCAGCAATGAAGCTTACCGATACTCAGCAGCAGCGAATCCGCGAGCTTGACATTTTCGGAGAATACCAGCAGGATTTGAAAAAAGATTTTTCTTCCTCCGCAGCTCGCGATGAATTTTACCGTCAGACCGAGCAGGAACTGGCCCGGAAAAATCGCCGGCAGCTGGAGGAATTCAACCAGGAAAAATTGATTCCGGAGCTGCGCAGACTGGAGATGGATATGAGAAATACTTTGACCTCTCTGGGGTTTAGCGAGGTAACCACCCCCCTCCGCCTGGCCCGAGGCCGTCTGGAAAAGATGGGCATCGATGAAAATCATCCCCTCTGGAATCAGATCTACTGGCTGGAGGGAAAAGAAAACTGCCTGAGACCCATGCATGCCCCCAATCTTTACAGCCTTTTAGGACGGCTGACCGGAACAGTAGAAAAACCGATCAGCATCTTTGAGGTAGGCCCCTGCTTTCGCCGCGAATCCAGCGGGCGCCGTCATCTGGCTGAATTTACCATGCTCAATCTGGTCGAGCTGGGACCTGAAGGCGATGCTGAAGCTCGGCTGGAAGATATAACCCATCACATCGTCGAAGAGCTCGAACTCGATTGCGATCTCCGCTCTGAAAATTCCCGGGTCTATGGCCAGACTCTGGATGTGGAGATAAACGGCATGGAGGTAGCTTCGGGCGCCACCGGACCGCACGAGCTGGACAGCGCCTGGAATATTTCCGACAGCTGGGCCGGCATCGGCTTCGGTCTGGAGAGAATTATAATGGCCGATAGAGGCCTGGGCAATATCAAACGGACCGGGCGCAGTCTTATCTATCAGGATGGAGCCAGATTAAACGTTTGACACCCCGGGTTCACTATTATTCCCCGATATTACCATTATACATCAGCTTTTTACGAAAATAGCTCATATCAGCAGGTGATAATCTTGACGGAAAAAAATTCCCGATCACATGAACCGTCCAAAAGCGGCACTACCGGCGGTCAAAAGCTCGAATACATACTCAAAAAAGCTTTGCGCCAGGAGCCTTTGAACAAATCCGAAATGGAATTTATCCTGACGCGCCGGGATAATGAAGTCCGAAAGCAAATTTTCAGGGCCGCCCGCCGGCTGAGAAAGCGTCATTTCGGCCGCAAAATTTTCGCCTACGGTTTCGTCTATTTTTCCACTCACTGCCGCAACAGCTGCAGCTTCTGTTTTTATCGCAGTTCCAACCAGCAAAGCCCCCGTTACCGCAAGGATAAAAGCGAGGTGCTGAAGATAGCCCGCTCTCTGGCTGAAGCCGGAGTTCATCTGATCGATCTGACCATGGGCGAAGACCCCCGCTATTATGAAAAAAATGGGTTTGAGGAACTCATAGAGCTTGTCAGCGAGCTGAAATCAGAGACAGGGCTGCCAATAATGATTTCCCCCGGCCGGGTTCCGGATAAGGAGTTATCAAAGCTTTTTAAAGCAGGGGCTGACTGGTATGCCTGCTATCAGGAAACTCACAGCCGCGAACTTTTTAAAAATCTCAGGACAGGACAGGATTACGATCGTCGTCTGCAGGTCAAAAAGCAGGCGGCCGAAACCGGATTCTTGATCGAAGAGGGAATGCTTTTAGGCACCGGGGAAACATGCGCCGATAGAGCTCGCTCGATTCTCATGATGCAAAAGCTTGAAGTGGATCAGGGACGGGCCATGAGTCTGGTGCCGCAAAAGGGCACCCCCCTCGCAGAAAATTCAGAACCGGAGAGAAATGAAGAACTCATGACCATCGCTGCCATAAGACTGGCCAATCCCGATATACAGATTCCCGCCTCGCTCGATGTGGAAGGGATCAAAGGCCTGATTCCGCGCCTTAAAGCCGGTGCCAGTGTGGTGACCTCTTTAATTCCGCCGGCCAGCGGACTTAAGGGAGTTTCCAGCGCTGAGCTTGACATCGAAGGAGGCGGCCGTGGACTTAAAGCCGTCCGGCAAAAACTGGCAGAATCCGGTCTTGATCTCGAGCTGGCCGAATTAGAAGATTATAAAAAATGGATGAAAAGCAGAAAAGACTCAGCTCGATGCGGGAGGGAAGCAGGCTGAATATAGCTGTCATAGGCGGCGGCCTGCAGGGAACAGAGATAACCTGTCTGGCCCGCGAAGCCGGTTTTAAAACTGTTCTTTTTGACCGGCGCAAACGCCCGCCCGCCCGGGGATTATGCCATGATTTTCATCAGCTCGAAATAAACCGGCAGAACCTGGATGTTTTTTTCGATCTGCTGCCCGAGGTTGAGGCGGTGCTGCCGGCTTTAGAAGATTATAAGGTTTTAAAGCTTCTCGATCGCGGCTGCCGCAGGGAAAATTTGCCCTTTATATTTGATCTGCAGGCTTTCGAAATTACCAGCTGCAAAGAGACTTCCCGCCGATTTTTTCGCCGGCATAATCTGCCTCATGCCCGCCAGCCTCCCGCAGCCGATTTTCCCCTGATACTCAAGCCGGCCCGCGGCAGCGGCAGCAGCGGCGTGATAAAAGTTGAAGATCAGGCGGAGCTGGAATATCAGCGCGATCAGCTTTCCGATGACGATGATGTCCTGGTGGAGGAATATCTGGAAGGACCGGCTTTTTCGCTGGAAGTGCTGGGATTAAACGGCAGCTTCTATCCGCTGATGCCCACCAGGCTGGAATTTGACGAAAGCTTTGACTGCTGTCGGGTGCTGGCCGGAAAAGTTATCACAGATCGGCGGCAAAATGAACTATATGAGCTGGCCCGGCGGATCGCCCGAGCTTTAAATCTTGAGGGCATTATGGACATAGAGATTATCCTCACCGATTCCGGCTGCAAAATTATGGAGATAGACGCCCGCTTTCCCAGCCAGACCCCGCTGGCTGTCTATCAGGCCTCCGGGCTCAATATGGTTTCCCTTCTTTTGAGCGGCGCCAAAAACAAAAAGAATAAAGATTTGAACCTGCCGGAATTATCCTTTGAGCAGGGAGCAGCCGTTTTGGAACAGATGCTGATAAAAAAATCCGAAGGAGAAACAAAAATCTATGCCCCCGTCGGAGAACACGTGCTGACGGAGGGAGGGGAACTGAACATTCAACGCAATTTTTATGGAGCAGATCTGGCCCTTACTGATCTGCCCCGCGCTCATATCGCCACCGGCGAAAATATTTTATCCACCGAATCAGAAGCAAAAGCGGAGCAGAGCTGGCGGGCAGCTCTCGTCTATACCGGAGAAGATTTAAAAGAGGCCAGAGAGAAAAGCCGCCGGAGCAGAAACAGGCTCAAAAACGGATTGGTTTTTGAAAGGGGCGGACCGAGCGATGACCAGGCTTAGAGAATCCGATATTGCAGAAATACCGAAAATTATCGATCAATATGATCGCGAGCTCGAAGCTAAAATCGGCCTGAATCTGTTCGATCTGGCCGTACGGGCAGCAGGCCGCAACCCCGACGAAGTGACGAAAACTGACAAAAAAAGAGCGGCTGTCATCCCCGTCACAGCCGGCCGGGGAGAGATTGCCGGGTTCTGCGAGGCCATCAAAGCAGTTCTCAGCCGGCTGGGACTGGAGGCTTTCATCCCGGAAAAAACCGATGTGGCCGGTCTTAAGTCGGCTCTGGAAAAAAATTGTGATATGGCCTTTATGGCCGATGATAATAGCTTTCTGGCCCTGGATCTGCAAAAGGGCCGCTGGATGGACAACGATACTGCCACCGCCCGGGTTTTTGCAGAGGCGCTCAAAGCAGCGGCTGGCGGATTTAAAGATCGCCGGGTGGCAGTTTTAGGCTGCGGTCAGATAGGGGAAAAAGCCATAGAATATTTTAAAAAGCAGGGGGCCGAGCCGGTCGGCTTTGACATCTCCCCAAATAGACTGGAAAAGATCGAGTCCAGATGGAAAATCAAAACCGAAAAGATAAAAAAACCGGCCCAAAATGAAAAAGCACCCGCAGAAATTCAGCGGGTGCTGATCGATTTTGAGCTTATACTGGAAGCAACACCGGCTTCCGATCTGATCGGAAAAAAAGTTTTCGATCAAGATACCTATCTGGCTGCTCCGGGAATGCCGCCCGGCTTTACAGAAGAAGCAGCCAGAACATTCCCCGAACAGATAATTCATGATCCCCTGCAGCTGGGCACCGCCGCCATGGCTGTTAATATTATGCTGCCTCCCGTCATTCGTTCTCATCAATTTTCATAAACTCCCGGAAGAACACTATGAAAACACCCAGCATACCAGCCAGAACCACCGCTATAGCTACATTTAATGTAGTTCCCCGTCCGATAGTTCTGCCCGGAGGAACCGCCGCGGAAACAAAGCGAACGTCACTGGTCTGTTCGGCCATGGCCAGTCGGGCATCTTCCATTTCTGAGGAAAGACGATCATAGGAACTCTCATATCTATCGACTTCCCGTGTAATATTTTCCATTCGACGCTCATACTGCCAGACCTGTTCTTCCAGATGCTCAACCTCTTCTGAAAGTTCGCTGCGCCGGGAAGAATAATATTCAATCATATTTTTTGTGTGCTCAATCTCTATCCCCAGATCAAAATAACTATTTTTAAGCTGACGATACTCCGAAGCTTTATGGTCATAAAGTTCCTGATAATGTTGAACATCCTGCTCCAGCAGAGCAACTTCATCGCGATAAGTGTTAATCCTTTGAGATAAAGTACTAATTTCAGATTCTTTTTCTGCAATTAAAGTCTTATAATGGGACTTCTGAGCCTGAATGCGAGGATTTTCATATTCCTCCAGCATCTGCAATCTGGTCTCCAGTGCTGAAATTTCTCTCTCCTGTTCTATTTCTTCTCGTTTTAAATCTCTAAAAGTATCTTCCCAGTCTGTATACATACTCTCATATAATTCCAGGTCCTCCTGCAAATCGCTTTCTTTCTGTTCCAGACTATTTAATTCGCTGCGAAGTTCTTCTTTTTCCCGCCCTATTTCTTCAATTTCATTTTCAAATTGGTCTATCTGTTGAGGTATAGAAACCAGCTGAACTCTTACATTAGCCCTTTCCTGCCGTAAAGTTTCATACACAGGATTTATTCTCTCTTCCTCCATCACAAGATCAGTCATAATTTCCAGCTCTTCTGGCGAAAATATATTTTCCCAAAAAGCATCTTCTGTGAGACTTTTTTCCAGACGCTGCTTTTCTGGTTCCTCTGCCAGAACTTCTTCCAGTTCTGAAAAGTCAGACTCTGTTTCCGCAAGTTTTTCCTCCAGAGAAGCTACAATCTCTCTTCTCTGAGTTGTTAATTCACGCAGAAATTCCATTTGTTCCTGCTTACCAACTAGATCGTACTCTTCCCAAAAAGCAAACAACTCATCTCGCTTCTGGCGGTAATTCTCTACTGCCTCCTGCATGTCAGGTCTCATCTCTCCCATCTCTTCTGTACTTCGCTCTCCCAGCCATATCCCGTCTTCTGTTTCCATGCCGGTCAATTCATCTCTTATCGTCTCTAATTCAGCTTCCTGCCTGGCTATCTCGTCTTCTAAATCCAGCAGTTCCTGACGTTGACCATCTGCTTCTTTTTGTTCCAGATCAGACAGCCTGTCCCGATAATGCTCCAGATTATCCTCCAGTTGATCTCTTTGCAATTCCAGCAGGTCAATTCGGTATTCCTCGCGGGCAGCAGCCAGGCGCTGCTGGGCGTTTAATAGATCTTCGGTTTTATCAGCTATTTCTTCCTGTTCTAAGGCTCTGTAAAATTCCTCTTCCCAGATCTCATCTTCCTCCATCTCCGCAAGCGCTTCAGCGATATGTTCCTTCTCACTTTCTTTCGCACCTAATTCTTCCTGCAGTGAAAGCAGCTCGTCTTCAATCTCACGAAGGTTTTCTCGATAGGATTCTTTCTCGTCTGTCAGTCGATCCAGCCTGGCTTCTTTCTTCAACTCTTCCAGTCTTTCCTCGGCCTGTTCCAAATTAGCTTCTGTTTCTTCAAATCTTCTTTCCGTCACCTCAAATATATCTTCAATTTCACCGCGTCTAATCTCTAAAGTATCCTCCTGAAAAAATTCAGCCCAGGCATTGGCAATATCACTGGCTTCTTCTGGATCAGTACTGGTTACTTCCATACGGAAAATAAAGCTTTCTTCCTCTTCCTGCACCTCTTCGTCTTCAAGAATTTGCAAATCCATTTTACCTTCAATATCCGAAGGATGAAGAAGTTCCTCTTCCTCATCTCGCAAATCAAGCTCTTCTATTATTCGTTCCCGAATATCATCTGATTGAGCCAGATTAGCATATGTACTCCTGCCCATCCGTGAAACATCTATCTCCGTATGTCGCGGCGGCATCAGCAGCACATCAGCAGTTGCTTTGTGTTGAACTTCTGTAGTGGTTATGGTAAAAACAAAAGCTCCAATAGCCGCCAGTATTATCAGAGCACCTATAAACCATTTAGCCCTCCAGAGCAGCATTATGTACTCGCGCAGATCGATCTCCAATTCTTCATAACTTCCCGGATCTTCATCCATAAAAAAATACTCCTCCCGTTAATATAAATGTGATATTAATGCTGATCAGCGATACCTTTTCTCCCATTCCTGTCTGGTAACAATATTCTCATTCCCCTGCTCTAAATCCTGCCGGCAGAGATAATCCGTAGCCAGCACTCCTTCAAGATGGTCCAGTTCGTGCTGATAAAGCTCGGCTCTATCTTCGGTGAATGTTTCCTTCTTTTCCTGGCCGTGCTCATCCTGGTACTCCACAGTTATTCGCAAACTTCTAGTAACTTTCACAAAGAAAGCCAGATCAAAACTGAAGCAGCTGTCCCAGACCGAAAAAGTCTCCTCGCTCTCTTCGACAATTTTCGGATTGACCAGAATCTGCTCCTGTTCTCCCGCCAGGCTGAAAACCACCCGCCGGTGATAACCGATTTGAGGAGCAGCAAGAGCCCGCCCCAATCTCTCCCGATCTCTGAGATGTATGAGGGTATCCTGCAAATCGCGCTTTATCTCCACGAGTTCGCCGGCAAAATCCCTGACCGGTTCGGACCTTTTTCGCAGCCGGGGATCTCCCAGCTGCAGAACTTCTCTGATAATCTGCTTTCTCCTCCTCTCCTTTCCAGTTTGAAAAATCAAATCAGATGCAGTATATTTACTAAATTATACCATTTACGGGTAGAAAAAATCAACTTTATAGAGTTCGAATTATTCTTTTAAAATCGGCTTAAATTTCAATTATTTTCTTGATTGCTACGTTTTTTGCTGGTAAGATTATTAATAGATGTAATTATCAATTCTTAACGATCCATTCATCTTTTAATTACTTATCCCGGGAGGTATTCATATGCAAAAAAGCATTCTACTTAAGTCAGCGCTGATCACCGTTCTTGTCCTGAGTTTTCTGCTCTTCCCCGCTCTGGAAGCAGAAGCTTTAACCCAGGAGGAAGAGCCCAGCTTTTATGCCGAGGCTCTTTACACCGACGTCGATGATCTGGACAGCGACCTCGGATTTTTGCTCGGAGGCGAACAAAAGGTGAGAGATAACATCAGCATGGCCGGTGAGTACATGCGGGTAACCGGCGAAGGTGATATTAATTCTGATGAACTTGATTATCGCCTGCACGGATTCAGAGTTAAGGGACTCCTGAATATCACCGATGAGATGGCCCCGGATCGGGCGGGACTGGATATCAACCTGCACGGAAGTATCGGCTATTACGACCTGGAACTGGAAAACGGTGATGATGATTCGGATAGCGATTTCGGTTTCACATTGGGCGCCGGTTTCAATTATGACCTGGAAGATGACATAGAGCTTCGGGGAAATGCCGGCTATAGATTCGTCGACTTTGACGATTTAGAGGATCCTAATAGTGGAGATGAAGATGACATCGATGCCGGCGGTTACGAAATCAGCCTGGGCCTGGGAATTCCTTTTTAAATAGATATCTGATCAAATCTCCCAGAGATATACATATCCCTCAGGTCAAAAAACATAAAACTTTTACGTCAGTTAAACCGGGGCATACTGCCCCGGTTTTAATTATATTCTTCCATTCTCAGCCCAGTATTGTTCAATATTTTTTGCATTAACTTTTATATTTATATTTTTCTCCCCTTCTTCCCGCAAAACTTTCTATCAGCGCAGCTTTTCCCATCTTTCCAGCTCTTTTTCCAGACCGACAAGGCGGTTAAAATCATCAAAGTCCAGAGTTCTTTCCGGAGGCAGATCGCGAGAATGGCCCTTCTCCTTTAGCTCAGCCAGAGAATCCTTCATGGCCCGCGCTGCCGCATAAAGGCCGGTTAGAGGATAGGCTACCAGGCGATAGCCCCACCGCTCAAGCTCCTCCCGGCCCACAATGGGAGTCTTCCCCCGACGGATCATATTGGCCATAAGAGGCACCTTTTTAACCTGTCGACCCACTTCCTTGAGTTCTTCCCGGCTCTGGGGAGATTCCACAAAGACAGCATCAACTCCCAGTTCTATTGCAGCCTGAACCCTCTCGATGGCACTCGCCAGACCGCTGATGTTGCGGGCATCGGTACGGGCTAAAATTTTAAAATCAGGATTGGCGCGGGCGGTAAGAGCGGCCTCCAGCCGCTGCAGCCAAATTTTCTGATCAACTATCTTTTTGCCTTCCATATGCCCGCAGCGCTTGGGCCAGACCTGATCTTCGATAAAAAGCCCCACAGCCCCGACGCGTTCGTATTCTTTTACTGTCCTTTTCACATTAATATCCTCTCCATAACCGGTATCGCCGTCCACAAACACCGGAATATCGACAGCTTCGATTATATCGGCCGCCCTCTCAACCATCTCCGTCATGGTCAGATAACCCAGATCGGGACGGCCCAGCTTGCTGGCGCTTATGCCATAACCGGTGGTAAAAAGAGCTTCAAAACCGGTTTCCTCAATAATCCGGGCTGTCAGGGCGTCTCCGGCCCCGGGCATAAGTATGGCTCGATCGCCGGCCAAAAGTCGGGAAAATTTTTCAATCACGATTATCGCCCTCCTCTTGCCGCCCAGCCCGGCCAAAAAGTTTCTGCCGAGTCGATCTTAATCGTTCCAGCATTTCTTTTTCGGCCTCAATACGTTCTGAGGTCAAAAATCCCCTCATTACCATCAGATCGAAACCTGCACCGGACTCGACCATCCTATTTTCCAGAGATAAAGATTCCTTTGAATTTCTCTTCCGATACTTTTCAGGTTCCCGGTTAAAATTCTCCACCCGATCATCCCGCAGCTCTCCGAATAAAGGAGCCGGCACCGCATTTTTCAGCCGGATCATCTCCTTATCCGAGGTGATTTCACCCGGTCCCAAAATATCGGCACCGGCTTCATAAAAGGCTTTCATTCTCGGTATAATCCGGGAATTATCGCTTTTCTTTCCGGCAGCAGTCCGGGCGATCAGCAGAGTTTCTTCCCTCAACCCTTCCTGCGCTGCTTTTAGGCGGGAACACATCTTTTTTGAATTTAAAATTTCACTTTCGCGCTCTTTATTTTCCCGCGGCCAGCGGGTATCATCAAATATTATCGCATCAGCTCCCGCCCGCTCAAATTCCCGGGCGGTGCGGCAGGCATTAACATCCCCGCCAAAACCGGAACCGGCTTCCACCACCAAAAAGAGATCGGCCGCATAATTTATTCTCTCCACAAGACGCCGCACTTCCGTCATGGTAACGTGATGCCTGCAGGAACTACCCAGCAGTGTCAGGGCAGCGCTGCGGAGAGACAAAAACGCTATATTAAAACCTGCTCCGACAGCCAGACGGGCAGAAAGCGCATCTTCCACACCGACTGCAGCCGCGGGGCTACCGGTTAAAATATGCTCTCTGATATCGCTGGCTGTTAATTTATTCTCCGTATATTTTTCCTCTTTTTCTTTCTCAGGTTCCTGCATTGACTGCTATCTCTCCTCTCGCATCTGAAGTGAAATTCAGCCTGTCAGGGATTAATCAGGCGCTTATCTGAGTGTATTCCTCGGCCAGTTCCTTTTCGGTCTCGCTTTGAGGAAGCAGCAGACTGCCGACGACACAGATGGCAAAATTAACCGCCAGCCCTATAATACCTCCATGCACACCGGCTATTGTGCCCATGCCGGCTATTGTCATGCCGCCGCCGATAATGCTGCCGACAAGCATGCCGACGAGCACGGCTTTGCCATTTAACCGTTCCCAGTAAAGGCCCAGCATGAAAGCCGGAGCTATCTGCGTCATAATCTCCAGTTTGAGCACAAATATTTCGTAAAGAGTTCCGGGCGGAAACCAGGCCACCAGTATCAAAAGACCGACCAGCACGATGCCGCCTATCTTGCCGACGAGCACCTGTTTTTTCTCCGAGGCATCAGGGTTTATATGTCGGGCATAAAGATCATTCGATATGAGCGAGGAAATGGCCAGAATGATCGAATCGGCGGTGGACATGATAGCTCCCATGATTCCGCAGAAAAGTAGCAGCATGAGAAAGTAATGAAAACCTGACTGACCGGCTATTCGGGCCGCCATCATGCCGATCAGCTCTTCAGCCTCCATCTCGCCCAGACCGGGAAATTCTTTAAGGCCGATTATGCCGACCACGAAAACGACACCGGTGGTCAAAAAGGGCATCCAGGCCATCCTCTTGAAGCTCTTTTTGAGCGTGGCCTCGCTTTCAGCTGCATAAATACGCTGAATGGCGTGAGGATACATGGTCGCTCCAAAGGCTGTCAGCATAAGCATGCTCAGCCAGTTCACCGCCGAAGTGGTATCGGGAGCTCCCACCCGGTCGGGAAAGTTTTGAGCGGCGAATTCAGTCGCTTCGCCCAGGCCGCCGATAACAGTAAAGGAGAAAAATAAGAGTCCAAAAACCCCTAAAAGCAGCAAAACTCCATTGAAGGTATCGGCAATAGCCACAGCCTGCATGCCGCCCAGCCATTCGTAAAGGAGCATGATCACCACCAGAAACAGCACCCCGAACTGATAGGGAACCACGCCGGCGGTAAGACCCGCAACCGCATGGCCTATGGCCACAAGCTGCTCGAGCAAGAAATTCGAAAGACCATAAAGCATTATCAAAACCGCCACAAAACTGACCAGCTCGGAACCAAAACGGTGCTGAAACCAGTCTACAGGCGTGATAAAATCATGTTTTTTGGATATATGATGAAGTCTTGGAGCGTAAAGCATATATCCTGCCAGCACAACGATCATAAAAGGAATAGACTGCAGCCAGGTGAAACCGATACGATAGGCCTGAGGCGCATAACCTATCACCGTATTGCCGCTGTACTGCGAGGCATAAAGGGTAAAGAAAAGCACAATGGTACCAAGACCACCGCCGGCCACGTAAAAACTATGTTTCGAATCTTTGCTGACAAAACGCGATATGTAGATACCCATGCCCAGAATTATCAGAGGCCAGACGATCAAAACTGCCACACCATGCCAGCCTACGACAAAATCGAGTTCCTCCAAGGTCATTCCTCCTGTTTGATTATTTAACTTTGATTATTTAATCACCCGTAAATTCACCCGCTCAGTTGTCCGGATTGTATTCGTCCTCATATTCCTCTTCTAAATCTTCCATATCCCAGAGCCTGGTCATCATGTAAACAAGCCAGGCAGATATGCCTACGGCTGAAAGCAGCGAGACAAAAGCCCAGTAGGGAAACCCCAGTATAATAGGCTCATAGCTACCTTCGGTGTAAAACCAGGGAACGTTGATCATGATCAGGATCAAAAAGATCAACCAGGCCCACCAGTAATCCAGAGGCTCTTTGTAGCGGTCGTTCTTTTTAATCTTCCTTCCCCCCTTTCCCTATTAATCTCGTTAGAATCGAAAATTATCAACAGGTTTATATTTAATCTTACTCACTATTATATATTCAACGTGCTGAATTTGTAAAGGGGTTTTTTGTCCGGCGGTTTAAAAGGTCAGGCCGGGGGCCAGATAGGCCTGCACCCCCGATTCATCGATATTGCCGGCTATTCCCATGCTGATTCTGGCCGGTGCCCGACCGTAGGAAAGCTCCATATCGAGAGAGAGCTCAAGACCATAGCCGGCCATAAAATCGTCCACTTCGTCGCCGGATATATCGCCGCCTTCGGCGAAAGCAGCCAGGCTCACCTCATCGAAGAAAACGGGGGTGGTGCCCATGCCCCGGCCGATATCGGTCAGAGGAAATCTGTATTCCCCTCTGAAATAGAGAAGCTGACTGCCTTCTTTTCTGTCCCCCTCGCTGTAGCCGCGAATGGGATACTGTCCAAAAACTCCTCCCAGCTCGAAAAATTCCTCGAGTTCAGCTCCGGCCGCCGAACCACGCAGCCTGATACGATGATTATTGGGAAATTCGAAAAATTCCCGCCAGTCAAATTGACCATAAATGTTGTGTTCATCATCAAAATAAGCATCGCCGGCCCGCAGGGTAAGATTGCGGGTGGTGACCATGGAATCGCGGCCGGTCTGACTTAGATAATCGAGCTGACTGAAACCGCGATATTCTTCGTTCAGGCCGTCCTCGCGCAAATTATCGCGCAGATAGGAAGTTCCAAATCCCAGGTTTAATCTGCTGAAAGGAGCGCTGCGAATGGGAGTCTGGGCCATCAGGGTATGCTGATCGCGATAATGATATTTGCTGTCATCCATTCTGCGCCCGGCCCAGCGCTGACTCTGCTGGAGAATGTCGAAGCGGCCGGCCTCCAGTTCAAGATTCCAGTCAAAACTTACGGGATAATCATAATCGCCGCCGTCATATTCCACCGATCCCTGATAATGCATTTTATTCAAAGGATCACGACCGCCCACCGTAATTCCGGCATAGCTGCCGCCGGTGCCGATAAAAAAGCTGGGGAAAAAGTAGCGGGGAGCCATATAGTCAAGCCGGCTGTAATCTCTGCTCTCCGGCGGGGCCTCGCTTTTAAATTCATCTCTTTTTTCCTCTTCCAAAAAAGCATAATCATCATAAATATCGACGTTTCTGCTCACTGCTGCAGCCGAATCCAATCTGTAAATATCAAAACCGCGCTCCGAATAACCGGTATAATAAAGATCGAATGATTTTTCCGCTCCACCGTCGGCAGGAGTAAAGGATTCCGCCGCCAGCGGATCAAAAGCACCGGTGAGTTCCCGGGTGAGCTGCTGGATCTCTTCTTTTTCAAGATCATAACTATAAAGATTATAAATACCATTACGATCCGAACTAAAAAGAACCTGATTTCCCTCCGGAGTCCAGGCCGGCGATAAAACCGCTTCCCGTCCCCGGGTTATCCGGCGGCGCTCCTCATTTTCCAGGTCGTAAATATAAAGATCCTGAAAACCGCCCGGAGACCAGCTGACCAGAGCCAGTCTGTCTCCGTCTAAAGCCAGGGAGAGATGCAGAAACTGCTCTCCGTTTTCAGCCTCGATCACAACCTCGCTCTCTCCGTTTTCAGCCTGCAGATCCATTTCAACCACCCGCGATTTTCCATCCTGACGGGTGATATAATAAACCCTGTCTTCACCCGCGGCCGGGCTGTGAGCCCGGGAGCCTTCAGTCAAGCGCTCGCTTTCGTCCTCTTCTCTGTCGTAGCGATAGAGATCATAAAATTCATATTTTTGTTCATAAATATCCAGCCGCGAATAAATCAAATCACCATCAGCCGTAAAACTGTGACCGGTGGGGGCGAAAATTCCCGGTTTGAGCATCTCGTCCTCGCCCGTTTCGATATTGTATTCCCTCAGCCCGGGAAAATGTCCGCCGCTGTGATAATAGATAATGCTCTCACCCTCCGGATCCAGAGCCGGCTGATGAACCTCAAAACCTATCTCAGTAAGCGGCTCTCCCCGGACCAGGCCCTCAGCTTCCAGCTCATCAGCCTGACGCTGGTATTTTTCCCGCATCTCCTGCTGCCATTCCTCAAAAATCTCTTCAGCGCTCTGCTGATATACTTCATAAAAAGTGGCATTGATATTCTGACCGGGATCCCGGGCGAACACCTCGCTGACTTCCAGCAGTTTATCCTTGCCGTCGCGCCTTTCCAGATAATCAAAAATGGAAGCGCCGTAAATGTAAACAGCCTGTCCACCCGGTGGCCAGCCGTTATGATCATACTGACCGTGAATCTGATCAAAGCGGTAAAGATCATCCTCCAGAAAAGCTGTCCTAATATACATATCATAAACAGCATCCTCGGCCCTACCGCCGCCTGTAAGATGGGTCTCGGCTAAAATTGCATAACCTTCCAGCATCCAGTAAGGCTGCATCATGTTGGGATAGGTATATGAAGGGACCTCGCCGAAAATTCTGCGGAGGTTTTCAGCCCCCTCCGAGCGAATGTTAAGATGCAGGATATGGGCATATTCATGAGCAATCAGCATCTTAAGCCAGCTCTCATAGCTGCTGCCGAACTGTCGCTGCAGCGGATGACTTAAATTTATCTCGATATGATCGCGGAGATAAGGAGTGCTGAGGCCGTAAGCCATATCAGCATCATCTCTAATGATCATATGAGTAATATCATCGCGTTCATAGGTTTCATAGCTGGTCAGCTCCCGGTGAACCTCCTCGGCTATTCCGGCTGCTTTACGGGCCTGAGCTTCCAGGCGGGCCGGATAATGCACGGCAAAATTTTCGGTGCTGAAAGTCTGCCAGTTTTCAGCTGCCGCTCTTTCCCCGCCCGGTCCCACCAGCAAAAAAACGGTGAATACCGCAAGCAAAAAGATAAAAACAGTCAGTAAATTCTTTTTCGCGATCTTTCCCTCTGTCAGCAATTAGCTCACCTCAAAACGATTTTAATTTGAAAGACGATCATCTTGAAAGAAGATCAACAAAAATAGCTCTGGCTAAATTATACCACAAATCGCCATTTTATTTAATGATAATAATCTCAGCCCGCCCGGCTTTTAGAGTCTGCAGGGTTCTAAATTTTATAATCAGACAGGAATTTAGCTTTTCAAAGAGAATGAATTTAAAGATAGGTTTTTTACAATTCAAGAAATGAGGGATATTATGATAACCCCCCAGGTCAAAGTGCACCGGGAAAAAAGCTTTGCCCTGACCGCTCAAATGCACGAACACGCTGTGACATTTCCGGACTACAGCCGCCGGGAGATCAGAAACCGCCTGGAAAAATACGTGCCCCTGGGCCGGAAGCTTCCCCATCTAACCATCTACCTCTGCAGCCTGGGTTTTGATACACCGCCGGATAATATCAGGGCGGCCGTCAAAGCCGCCCGCGAGATTAAAAAAGGCCAATTTTAAAGTTTTTTTTATCCATGTTACCACCTCTTCCGTCCTGTTAATTAATTTTTCGCAATTTTCCTGATTCAAAAACTCAGCCAGCTGAAAAAGCCCGCCGGAGAGCAAAAAAGAAAAGGATCGAAACTTCCCGGCGGGCTCGTAGCTATGATATCCGGTTGTATCTCAGTTTAGATCCAGCAGCGCGTTTTTTGGCAACTATGCGGTCATGTTACTCGTGCAAAATTTCCTCTACATCCTCTTCGCTCTCTATCTCAAAAATGCTGTCCCTGATCTCGACAAGTTCCTCTCTGGGAGTGTTACCAATTCTATCAGTCAGGTCGGAAGAAAGCTCACCCAGCCTCATTTCCAGAAGCTTCTCAACAGTTTCTCTAAGTTCCTCTATTCTGCCTTTCTCTTTGCCATGCTCGAAACCTTCTTCCTTGAGTTCATCTGCAAGAGTTTTCACTCTATCCCTCCACTCAAGCTGACAAATTTCCTCTTACTCACTCAAAATTTCCTCGGCCTCTTCCAGGCTATCGATATTGAAGAAATTTTCCCTGAGCTTTTTCAAATCTTCCATGCTGCTAGCTTCTATTTTCTCTTCCAGATCCTCTGAAAGCACCCCAAATCTACCTTCAAGGAATGTAACAAGGGTATCTATCAATTCTTCCCGTCTCCCCTTCTCTTTACCTTCTTCAAAACCTTCCTGTTTAGCTTCTTCCTTTAGCTCATCTGCAAGAGTTTTCACTCTATCCCTCCCTTCGGGCTCATACTTTCTAGCAATGTCTATGACCTTAGCCGAATCTATCTCTTCTTCTGCGTCCTTGTCCTGCAGTACATAAAGATAGACGCTGTAATAGAAGTCATCCTCCCCGGACCTTTCCACGTACTCGCTTACGTTTTTGAGAAATTCGTCGAAAAGTTCCAGAAAAATTTCTCCCTTTTCCCGCACAATGCTCAATACTTCGATGTAGAACCTGAGCTTGGGGACTGTCATCCCGGGCATCACTTCCACTAAATCCTCCAGCGTGTAAAGATAGCACTCAAACTCGGGTATTATCTCCTCAGCCCAGTCCGTCTCGCCCATGATCAATTCCGAGAGCTTCGTTGGAGCCGTCCAGTCCTCCCGGCCGTGGTAGAAAAGGATGGGAATGATCAAGGGGATATCCCCATCCTCATTCATCTTATCATCCCAGATCGCCATGTAGTACTTCAAGAGCTGGTAGATCGTGTCCCTCTCCATCTTGCTTTTGTGCTCGAAGAGATAGGCTACATAAGCTTTTTGGCCGCCCTCAAGCTCAACGCTGAACACCCGGTCGGAGGAAAACCTGTCGAACCTCTCGTCGACATAGCTGGTATCCTCGCTTTTTATAGTATCCAGCTTCATCCTCTCCTGGAACTTATCGGGCAATCTGAGTTCGATGAATTCTCTCGCCGCCTCAGCGTCGCCCAAAGCTCTTATGAAAAGCCCATCATGCGGCTTGTTAATGATATCATACCTGTCTAAAAATTTCAGCAATTTACGCCCTGCCCTCATTTATAACTTCCTGTTTCACCCCTGTGTCCCTTCCAAATCCCCTAAAAAAGAAAAAGCCCCCGTTACAGGGCTCGTGTTTCTATCAAACCTGATCCTAACCTCTGACTGTAACTTCCATCTTCATCTCACTATCACCCATCTTCACACTTATCTACATCCCATCCACACCTTCGATAAGAACCATTATGTATTTCTCGCGGTACTTTTTTACTATGTTCAATAATATTATAAACTCAATTCTCACAAATTTTAATGATGGAGCAATTATGTCGATGATGCTGCGATGACGCCTGACTTTTCCCCTCTAATTTCTTTGCGGGAAAGGGGAATAATTCCAGTCCAGTTCGATCTCTTCAGCCAGGCCGGATCGGTTAAAATAATGATTTTTGAGCCTTTTTACAACCCCTTTTATATCCTCTCTTTCGATATCATGCAGGATAAGGAAAAAATCTTTTGTATCCCAGCGGCAGACTGTATCACCGCTGCGAATTCTATTCTTCAAAACCGTCATCATTTCGTCGGCAGCTTCTTTTATCTCCTCCCCGTTCCCCTCCGAAAGTTCCAGCTTCAGGCGGGATAAATAGGAACTGTGCCATTCTCTTTCCGCTCTGCGCTTTTCTAGCTCAAATATATGCAAAAAAGTCTTTTTATCGCATACCATGGGGCCCGGCGAGGATAAATCATTATCCATCTGATTTCACCCTTTTTTGCTGGCTTTGATGTCTGTTTTATTCATTTGAAATTATAAACTATTCGTCTGCAAAAGTTAATGATATAGCGATAACAGCGATAATGCTGTGATGATGCAAATATTTACCCGGACCGGCTCTTTATTTTCGCGGCCAGGGTTGATACCATATCAATGAACATAAATAAACATAACCCGATGAATACGTTGATTAAAAGAAAAAATTATGATAGGGAAAGAAAGGGAAAAATCAGGGAGGGTAACCAGCTTGCTTGCAGATTATGAGGGGTTTATCTTCGATCTCGACGGTACCATCTATCTGGGTGAAGAGTTGATACCAGGCGCCCGGGAAGTGATAGAGAAAATCAAAAATTTAAATAAGGGCTGTGTGTTTCTCTCCAATAAGCCCATCGCCCGGCGCGAAAATTACGCCGAAAAACTCATCCGGCTGGGAATTGAAACTTCCCCGGAAGGAGTCATCAATTCTTCGCTGGTCACAGCAGACTTTCTGGCCAAAAATTTGCCGGGTGCGGCAGTCTATGTGCTGGGAGAAAATTCTCTGATAGCCGAGCTTGAGGAGGCCGGTCTGGAGGTTGTCAACAAAGAGGGAGAAGCTGAAGGGCATAAGGTGGTCGAGGGGGATTTTACCGGGAAAGGATATGACTTTTTCCGCTTAAACCATGAAAATAAAGATTACGAGGATATCGACTGCCTGGTGGTATCCTTCGATCGCACCCTTCACTACGGCAGGCTCAACGATGCCCTGCAGATTCTGCAGAAGGGAGCGAAGTTTATCGCCACCAATCCCGACACAACCTGTCCGCTGAAGTGCGGGGAAGTCCCCGATGCCGGCTCAATAATAGCTGCGGTGGAGGCTGCCAGCGGCCGCAGGGTGGAGAAAATTATGGGCAAACCTTCAGCTCAGATGATAGAAACCGCCCTGAGTGCGATGAATTCCGGGCGGGAAAATCCGATCTCCCGGGAAGACTGCCTGATGGTGGGCGATAGAATCGGCACCGACATAAAAATGGGAAAGAAAGCCGGCCTGACCACTGCGGCGGTTTTGAGCGGCGTCAGCGATCGCCAGGAGATTGAAAAATCAGAAATTAAGCCGGATCTGGTGCTCGACTCGGTTCGGGAAATGCTGTGAAAAGCTGTAAAAAAAGCTGCCGGGAGACCGGCAGCTTCTGTCCTATCCTTTATTCTCTTTCCTCCAGCAAAATCTCATGGTCCATCAGATCCATCTTCTGTATCTCGGCCTCGATAAACTTCTCCTCTCCCATCAGGCCGGACAGGGTAAGGCCTTCCTTTTCGGGAATGATCTCGCTCACATCTTCCATAAAAAGCTCCTTCTCTCCATCCCTGACGATATAGGCGGTGGACTGGCACATAATTTTTAACCTCCTGTAGATGTTTTTTCTGTTATCGGCAATATTTTTCTAACCCGTTTTCCGGCGCAAAATCTTTTTAACCATCTCTTCCAGACCATTCTCCTCCAGCTCCGGCAGCATCAGCTGCAGCAGCTGATACTGATATAAAAACTCATCCAGCAAAAGCCGAGATTCCTCCTCCTCTAAATGGCCGATCTCCTCCATATAATCTTCCAGTTTCTCAGAAGCCCGGCTGAAAGCCCTGATAAGTTCCTTCACCGGTTTTTCTCTCTTCTCTTCCTCGAGCAGATCGCCCAGATCGGCGGCCGCCTGCTGCCGCTCTCTATCCATCAAAACCGCGCCCACAGCTTCTTCCATCTCCAGATGAAGATGGCGGTTGTAAAGACGGCCTATCTTCTCCACCTCAGCCCGGGTCAAATTGTACTTGATAACAGCCTTTATCAGCTTTTCGGTCAGGACCGGATTGCCGGTGCTGCTGCCCAGGCTTACCGCTCTGCTCACATGCGAAAGCCCCAGCGAACAGTCATCATCGAGCACGGCCTGCTGATACTCCGGCTTGATCTCCAGAATTTTAAGCCACTGGGTTAAAGTGGTGCGCGGCACTCCCAGCCGCAAACTCGCCTCCTTGACCGTGAGATCATGCCTGTCCATATAGCTTTTTATCCCCTGAGCCCTCTCCAGCTCGTCCAAATCCTCACGCTGAATATTCTCGACCAGATTGATCTCCTTAATCTTCTCGGGCTCGATCTCCTCATCGACTATCAGAGCGGCAATATCTCCCTTCTCTTCCTGCTGTTTCATGGCCCGATAGCGCCGCTCGCCGGCTATCAGCTGATAGCGGCTGTCATCTGCCGCCCCCTGCTCTTTATTTCTTCTGACTATCACCGGCTGCAGCTGTCCCAGCTGCTCTATAGAACGGGCCAGATCATCAAGGGCCTCTTCATCAAACTTTTGCCGTGATTGATCCGGCATCACCTCTATATTACTCAACGAAAGAACGGCAAAATTCATCAACCTCGACCTCCTTCGGCCAGACCTTCTCCAGCAGCTGAATAACTGACATCGGCATTATTATCTTCGCGCATTCCCTGGCCGGGATTTGCTGAACTTTTCAGAGATGCTCCTCTTTTGGTGGTGCCCATGACGTTAGTCGGATTTACCGCCTTATCGGTAGAAATCAATATGAATTTATCCACACCCTTTACTATGATAGATCCGGTCAATATTGAGTCAGCTCTCTTTACCGCAGTTATGGGATTCTTCCAGCTCATTCACAAAACTTTCCAGCTCGCTTTCAGTTATGTCTCCGTTCTCCAGCTGCTTTCTGGCCAGCTTCATCAGTTCATCATCGCTCAAGCTCCCGCTAAATTTATCGCCCAGCGGATGAGGGCTGCTCTCCTGCCCGTCTTCATCACTCAAAAAGGAATAGCCGAAATCTTCATCGAAACCAAAGCGCAATATTAAGTAAAATATCAGGCCGATGACCAGAAGACCGCTGACGCCAACCACACTATACCAGCTCCCGTAAGCTTATATCTCCGTATAAACCATTAATCTGCTGCTCTTATATTATAACATATAATGGCAGTCAGTTGAAAAAAAGTGAGGCAGAAGAAAAAGATGAGGATAAAAGGGCAGGGATTCTGACCAGAAATGATATGCTCGAAGCCTATCACCACCGGGAAATTAAATAAATTAACCTCTCCAGCCTACGTTAGTGCCACCTTCCTGTTCCTTTACGGCAGGATAAATCAGCATACATCTTTCAGCACTCGATAGGATAATCGCCATCAAAACAGGAGGTGCAAAAGCCGGTATCTGCCCGCTCCTTCAGCTTTTCCAGCATTCCCTCCCGGCTTAAATAATGCAGGCTGTCGGCCCCGATCTTATCGCCGATCTCCTCCTCGGACTTGCCGTTGGCGATCAATTCCTTCTGGCCTGTGATATCGAGGCCAAAATAGCAGGGATATTCGACCGGCGGCGAAGAGATAGCCATATGAACTTCGGCAGCACCGGCCTCGCGCAGCCGGTTGATAATCTGGTTGCTGGTAGTCCCCCTCACAATAGAATCATCTATCAGTATCACCCTCTTATCCTCGACGATCTCCTTAATCGGGGAAAGCTTGAGCCTTACCTTGAGATCGCGAATGTTCTGGGTGGGCTGAATAAAGGTACGGCCTACATATTTATTGCGGAGAATGCCCTGACCGTACTCCAGCCCCGAGCGTTCGGCAAAACCGAGTGCTGCCGCAACCCCCGAATCAGGCACCGGCACGACTATATCGGCCTCGATTTCCATCTCCTCGGCCATTCTGCGGCCCAAAGCCTTGCGGGCCTGCTGGACATTAAGGCCGGCTATATCGCTGTCCGGCCGGGCGAAGTAGATATACTCGAAGACGCAGAATTTCTCCTCCCGGCGGCTGCTGAAGCGCTGAGACCTGATGCCATCATCATCGATGATAACCATCTCTCCGGGTTCGACCTCGCGCAGATACTCGGCGCCGAGAATGTCGAAAGCACAGCTTTCGGAAGCTGCCAGATAACCCCCCTCCATTTTTCCCAGCGCCAGCGGCCTAAAACCGAGAGGATCGCGGATCGCCACCAGCCGCTGCGGATTCTGCGTCAGACCCACCAGGCTGAAGGCTCCCCGCAGATTATGCAGGCTGGAGATCAAAGCCTCGATGATATCATCCTCGAAAGCCCGGGAGACGAGATGAGCTATCACTTCGGTATCGAGGGTGGAATGGAAGATAGAACCGCTGCTCTCCAGGTTGCGGCGCAGCTCACCGCTGTTGACCAGATCGCCGTTATGAGCCAGAGCCAGCTCTCCCTTCTGGCAGTTGACCAAAAGTGGCTGGGCATTGACCGACCGGCTGGAACCGCTGGTCGAATAGCGAACGTGGCCGATGGCCGCCCGTCCTGACAGTTTATTCAGCGTGTCACCACCAAAAACATCGCGCACAAGTCCCATACCCCGGGTGAGTTCGAGTCCCTCTTCCTCATCCAGGCTTCCGCCCACACAGATGCCGGCGCTCTCCTGCCCGCGGTGCTGCAGGGCGGTGAGGCCGAGATAGGTGTGCTCGCCCGCTGCTTTGCTGTCCTCCGGCAGGAAGGCTCCGAAAACCCCGCATTTTTCCTCTATAGCTTCTCTGGAATCGCATTCAGCCATTTGCTCTTCAGCTCCCCGATATCTATTTTGATCAGATCATTGATCTTCAATTCGCTGCCGCCGGTGCGCCCGATAACCTGACAGGTAACTCCGCCGGCCTTCTCCGCCAGTTTTTTCAGACGGGGCAGATCATCCCGATCCAGGCTGACAATTATCCGGCTCTGGCTCTCGCCAAAGAGCAGCTCCTCGGGAGCGAGCTCGCTCTCTATCTCCACCCCGGCTCCGATCTCAGCGCCGGCACAGCATTCGAAGAGGGCGGCTGCCAGGCCTCCCAGCGAACAGTCGTGGGCTGAGGCGATGATTTCCGATCGAATACCCTCGCGGCAGAGCTTCTGCACCGCCAGCTCGCGTTCAAAATCCAGGGCCGGAATCTCGCCCTCGATCCTATCGTGTACCGCGCTCAGGTATTCGCTGCCCCCTAGCCCGGGTTTATTCTCCCCCAGCAGGACTATCCGGGCTCCCTCTTTCTGAAAATGACGGGAGGTGGCCTGATCTATATCATCCAGCAGCCCGACCATGCCGATCACCGGCGTGGGATAGACCCCTCCGGCCGGACTCTCGTTGTAAAAGCTGACATTGCCGCCGGTAACCGGAGTATCAAATTTCTCACAGGCTTCTTTGATGCCGCGGGCCGCCTCTTCAAACTGCCAGTAAACCTCGGATTTTTCCGGGCTGCCGAAATTGAGCCCATTCGTGATAGCCAGCGGCTCGGCCCCGGAACAGCTCAAATTGCGGGCCGCCTCGGCCACGGCCAGGGCCGCCCCCCGGCGCGGATTTAGATAGCAGTAGCGGCCATTGCAGTCAGTCGTCAGAGCCAGCCCTCCGTCCCTGCCCTTTAGCCGCAGCACGGCCGCATCCGAGCCGGGCGGCACCACTGTGTTGATCTGGACCATGTGATCGTACTGCTCATAGATAGATGCCTTGCCGGCCAGATTCTCCGAGAGCATCATCTCTTCAAATTGATCGTTAAAGGATTTATCTTCACAGGATCGACCTTTTATATTTTTCTCTTCTACAGACTCCACCAGCTCATCCAGATATTCAGGCCGGGAAGATTCAGAGCGGTAGACGGGAGCATCATCGACCAGCAGCTCGACCGGCAGGCTGGCAGCTTCCTTCTCGCCGGCCATAACCCGCAGCTGGCTGTCATCGGTCACCTCTCCGATCACAGCTGATTTGAGTCCCCAGCCAGCGAAGATCTCCTCCACAACTTCTTCTTTTCCCCGGCGCGGTACGACCAGCATGCGCTCCTGTGATTCCGAGAGCAGTACCTCGTAGGGGGTCATGTTCTTCTCCCGCTTCGGTACCTTATTCACGTCCAGCTCGATACCTGTGTCGCCCCGGCTCGCCATTTCGGCCGCGGCGCTGATCAGCCCGGCCGCCCCCATATCCTGAATGCCGACCAGCACGTCGGTCTCGATGAGCTCCAGGCTGGCCTCTAAAAGCAGCTTCTCCATGAAGGGATCGCCGATCTGCACCGCCGGCCGGTCCTCCTCCGAGTCTTCATCCAGCTCATCGGAGGCGAAGCTGGCCCCCTGAATTCCATCACGCCCGGTTGCCGCTCCCACCACCATAACCGGATTGCCGACTCCGCTGGCGGTGGCAGTGGCCAGTTTTTCTTTTTCCATAAGCCCCACGCACATCACGTTCACCAGAGGATTCTGACGGTAGCTGTCGGCAAAAAAGGTTTCACCTCCCACCGTGGGCACGCCGATGCTGTTGCCGTAACCTGAGATGCCGCTCACCACCTCGCGGCAGAGATAACTCATGCGCTCACCCTCCAGTTCGCCAAAACGCAGCGAGTCGAGCAGGGCTATCGGCCTTGCTCCCATGGTGAAGATGTCTCTCACTATGCCGCCGATGCCGGTGGCAGCACCCTGATAGGGTTCTATGGCTGAGGGATGGTTGTGACTCTCGATTTTAAAGGCGACGGCCTGACCTTCCCCGATATCTATCACTCCGGCGTTCTCTCCAGGGCCCTGCAGGACCACCTCGCCTTCAGTGGGAAATTCGCGCAGCACCGCTTTTGAATGCTTATAGCTGCAGTGTTCCGACCACATCACTCCCAGCATGCCCAGCTCGGTGCGGTTGGGGCTGCGTCCTAGATCGTTACAAATTCTCTCATATTCCTCTTCGGTCAAACCTTCCTTCTCCCGGATATCTTCTGAAGTCATCTTAACTGCTCTCCCTTCTTTTGAGCTGATCTATCAACGAAGCGAAAAGTCGGCGGCCGTCCTCGCTGCCGAGCACAGCTTCGGCAGCCCGCTCGGGATGGGGCATAAGCCCGAGCACATTGCGGTCACGACTGCAGATTCCGGCTATATTGGCAGCCGACCCGTTGGGATTTTCCCCTTCCAGATAACGGAAGATAATCTGGTTGTTCTCCTTCAGATCAGCCAGGCCTTTATCATCTATGTAATAATTGCCCTCATGATGGGCCACGGGAATCTTGAGCTCGCTGCCCGGCGCCAGCTCTCCGGTCAGGGCGGTGGCTGTGCTGGTCACCTCTATCGTCACCGTCCGGCAGACGAATTTCAGCGATTCGTTGACCATCATCGCTCCCGGCAGCAGTCCGGCCTCCATCAGGATCTGAAATCCGTTGCAGATACCCAGAACCTGACCGCCGGCCGCGGCGAATTTCTCCACATCCTCCATGATCGGAGAAAACCGGGCTATCGCTCCCGGCCGCAGATAATCGCCGTAGGAAAAGCCGCCAGGCAGAATTACCGTATCATAGCGGGAGAGATCCGCACGTTTTTCGTGCCAGATCATGTCGGTCGGCACCTCCATCACCTCGCGGCAGACGTGCTCGACATCGCGATCACAGTTTGATCCCGGAAATCTTATCACGGCAAACCGCATCTCAGCTCAGCTCCTCTACCTGAAAGCGAAAATCCTCTATGACCGGATTGGCAAGAAGTCTCTCGCACATCTCCTCCAGCTGCTCTTCTGCCTGCGACTGCGATTCGACATCCTCCAGCTTAAGTTCTATGTAACGACCGACCCTGGTTTCCTTCACGTTCTCGTAGCCTAAAGCCGCCAGACTCTCACCGACTGCCTGACCCTGAGGATCGAGCAGATTTTCCTTGAGTTGAATTTTGACCTTTGCCTGCCAGTCCATGGCAACCTCCTTATGATTTTACGTTCTATTATTTTTGATGCCAGCGCGCGGATAAATACAAAAAAGCCCGGGCAGGAAGAGGCTCTACCCGATGAGTAAAACCTCCCCGCCTGGGCTTTTATCCCTTCGGTGTGGTATTGTAAAACAGCTAAATCGATCTAAAAAAAGCTGAGTCGATCAAAGCAATACCTGTGCCGCTCGGACCGGCCAGCACAAAGCTGCGGAACCCTGGGCACACTTTCCCTCATAGTCGAGTTGTTATCGGCAACCCGGTAGAAACCTGTGGGCCTTATTCCCACCTTTATATGAGGTGCTAATAATTTTATTTTACATGACTTATATTATCAGAAACCCCCCGACAAGTCAAACAAAATAGCCGTCTGCTATTGCTGCGAACATCCTCCGTACAGCCTGCTGAGAGCCCCCAGACTCTGTGGAAAAAACAGGTAACTGCCCTGCCTGAGCCGAATAGCTCTCATTTTAGAGGCCTTAAAAGACGCACAATTGCCGCGATTTAAAGGATTATCCACAATGTTTATTATAATGTGCATAACCCTGTGGATAACTTGAACATCTGTACAAGAGCCGGACCGTTAACCCTTGACGGAACCGGCCAGAATGCCCTTGATAAAGTAACGTCCGAAGAAAAGATAGACCAGCAGGGTCGGCAGCGCTGTCAGCAGAGCACCGCTCATCTGCACGTTCCATTCGACGACCTGACTGCCGGCCAGGTTGTCCAGAGCCACCGTTATCGGCTGCTGGCCGGGCTCGGGCGTGATGGTTAACGCAAAGAGAAATTCGTTCCAGATCTGGGTGAACTGCCAGATAATCACCACCACGAAGGCCGGTATGGAAATGGGAAAGAAAACTTTGCTGTATACTTTAAATAACCCGGCCCCGTCGACCTTGGCTGCCTCTGTCAGACTGCTGGGAACGTCAGCGTAATAATTGCGGAATATCAGCGTGGTTATGGGAATGCCGTAAACCACATGGACGAATATCAACCCCTGCAGCGAACCATAAAGACCGATGTTCTGCAGGGTTCTAACCAGCGGTATGAGAATGCTCTGATAGGGGATAAACATGCCGAAAAGCAACAGGGCAAAAACTGTGTCCGAACCTTTAAATTTCCACTCGGATAGGATGTAACCGTTGAGCGAACCCAGAAATCCCGAGATGAGCGTGGCGGGAATAACCAGAATCAGACTGTTTCTGAGATGGGGTATGAGCTGATGATAGGCAGTGATGAAAGCCTCCAGGGTAAAATCCCGGGGCAGCATCCACATGGCCTGCCGGCTTACCTCTTCGAAACTTTTTAGGCTCGTGGCCAGCAGCACATACATCGGCAGCAAAAAGAAGAGCGCAAATAGAAAGAGAACGACATATATCAAATATTTGAATTTGCCATAGTCCTCCATGCTTATGCCTCCCTAAAAGTGCTGATCAGATAGGGTATGATCAATACTCCCACCATCATCAGCAGAATTATCGATATGCCGGCGCCGGTCGAATAATTATTGCCGCGGAAAGTGGTCTCGTACATATAGACGGCGGGAATGTCGGTGACATTGCGTGGCCCGCTGCCGGTCATGACGTAGACCAGATCGAATGCTTTCAGCGATATATGGGCTAGGATGATGATCGCAGAAAGCGTGATAGGCTTGAGCATGGGAAATAAAATCTTGGTGAATATCTGCCATTTGGAAGCCCCGTCGATACGGGCGGCCTCGATCAGCTGTTCCGGAATCCCGCGCAGTCCAGCCAGCCACATGGCCATGGTATAACCGGAAAACTGCCAGATGGCGGCGATAACTATGGTGACCAGAGCGATATTAAACGGACCTATGCTGCCGGTGCTGGTGAACCATTCCCAGCTTAGCTCCGGCACGCCCAGCTGATGAAAGAGCATATTAATCCCGCGGGGCGAGCGTGGTGATCCGGGAGAAAAAATCCAGCGCCATACGGTACCGGTTACTACAAAGGAAACAGCAAAGGGAAAAAGGTAAAGATTTTGAAAGAAATAATGACCCCTGGGCTTATCATTTATGATTACGGCCAGCAGAATACCCACGGTTAAAGTTCCCAGAATGAATAAAGCCATAAAGAAAAAGTTATTCCAGAGTCCGGTGATAAAGCGGGTATCCTGCATCAGACTGCGGAAGTTTTCCAGTCCTACATAATCGTGAACTCCCTGCATAAAGCTGACGATATTATTCCAGTCCATAAATGATACCTGCAGGGTGCGGCCGATAAATCCGTAAACAAAAACACCGATAGCAATAATCGAGGGAGCCATAAGTCCCAAAGATATGAGTTTCTCTTTTAATCGGTAGCTCAAACCAGTTCTCACCTCCCGTATAAATGAAGTTCCCCCGGGAGATCAGACCGCCCGGGGGTAACTTAGAGATTCTGTATCTTGAGCCGGACATGCTCAGCTCAGGTAAAACTCATGCTTCAGCTGCCAATTTTGATATTCTTCCAAATTTCGAGCTTTTACTGGAGATGTTCCATAGCGCTCTGCTGCAGTCTATTGAAGGTATGATCGATATCCCGATCAGCCACGAATTCGTTGAGAATGTCCTCCATGTCGGCCACCATATCTTCCGGTGCGGCAGAACCGTGAGCTATCGAAGGTGAAAGCGTATCAGATTCAAAATCTTCCATGGCTTCCTGTAGATAAAGGCTGTATCTATCTTCCTCGGCATCCATACGGGCCGGTATAGAACCTTTGACAGGATTGAAAGCGTCCTGACCTTCCTGAGAGGCGACGGTTCTCATCCAGGCTTCGGCGCCTTCGGGGTTGGGCGCTCCTTCAGGCAGACCGAAGGTATCAGTTATGACCATGTAATTGCCTTCTGTTTCAGGCACTGTCGTCCAGCCATAATCCTCGGCCGGCTCCCAGTCCTGAGCCCGGAAAAAGCCTTCCGCCCAGTCGCCCATGACGGTAAAGGCAGCTTCTTCTTCTATGAGGAGTTCAGCTGCTCCCTGCCATTCCAGGGCGGCATGATCGGGATTGATATAATCCATCGCCTGATCGAGCATTTCTAAGGCTTCTCTTACTCCCTCGTGATCGAGGCCGATCTCGCCATCCCAGACGGCGTTATAATCTTCGGGCCCCATTGTAGCCAGCATCAGATTTTCAAAAAGGTGCAGGGTGGGCCAGCGATTTACATCCCCCAGAGCCAGCGGAGTTATATCCTCCTGCTCGAGAGCTTCGAAGACCTCAAACATCTCATCAACAGTTTCAGGCGCCTCCAGGCCGTGTTCTTCCAGCATACCTTTGTTATACCACATGACATTGCTGCGGTGAACATTCAGAGGTACAGAGTAAATTTCACCGTCATCGCCGCGGACCATATCCAGAATTTCGGGGTTGAATGCGTCCTTGACTCCCCAGTCCTCCATAAGATCGGTGACTGGTTCCATGAAGCCAGGATCTACATAACTGTAAAAAAGCTCCGCGCCCCCGTGCACCTGGAAGGAGTCGGGCGGATTGCCGCCGACCAATCTCGTGATCATGACAGCTTTGGCGTCCGTTCCCGCTCCTCCGGCAACGGCTGAGCTAACCGGATCAAAGTCGGGATACTGATCTTCAAAGACATCGAAAAGCGCCATCAGTGCTTCTTCTTCGCCGCCGGCGGTCCACCAGTTGATAATCTCGACCTGTTCGTGATCCTGAGCCATAACAGGAACAGCTCCAGCCAGCAGCAGAGCCAGCGAAAGCGTCAAAGCCAACAAAATTCTGCGCATTTTTGATTATCCCTCCCGTTGAGTATGTGCTGAAATTTCCCTGAAAATTGTTGAAGCTGCTAAAGATGAGGTGAAAAAAATAAGTTGAAAGAGATGAATTTATTCGGATCTTCTCCATTATTAAAATTCTCTTAATATTTGCGCTTTCCTCTGGATTAAAAAATGATGATTATGAAGATTTTTGTGTTCTGGCTTTAAAATTTTGTGACAAAAAAATGCTAATACAGGTAAAATCAGCTCTGGCGGCGATATTGACTGGGAGGTATTCCTTCCTCCTGCTTGAAGACCCGGCTGAAATAGTTGCTGTCATTAAAACCGACTTCCCGGGCAATCTCCCCCACATTTTTGCGGCTGCTGCGCAGGAGCCGGCGGGCTTCATCGAGTCTGAGCCTGTTGAGATATTCGCTGAAGCTGAGACCGTAACGCTGCTTGAAGGACCGGCTCAGATAACTGGGGCTTAAACCAGCCTCTGCGGCCACCTCATCCAGCGAGATGGCTCCATCGTAGTTTTCTTCCAGATAGCGGCGGGCTCTTTCCAGCGGCTTCTCCCCATCTGATTTATCGTCCAGCAGAAAATTAAGCATGCGGCGAAAATGCTCCTGCAGAACCTGCAGAGCTTTGCTCCCGCTTTTAGCGGCTTCCAGATCGGCCAGAAACCCGCTCCGGTCAAACCTTTCGGTGAACTCCAGCTTTTCCAGTCCGGCGCTGGTGAATATCTGCCTCATGATGACTATCAAAAGTTCGCGGCTGTAATGGCGTTTTTCTTCATCGGTAAACCGCTCATCGACTTCCTCACAGATCTGTTCCAGCTTTTCCGCCGCCTGAAAATAATTCTCCATTTCCATGTAATCGAGCAGCTCCTTCTCGCGATCCAGGGGGATACGCCCGTCGTAATCGGTCGGGGGTTCACTTTTTGCCGGATTATCCGCGCTGCTTTTTACGGCCGGCGGGACAGATCGCGACTCCACCTGCAGGCGGGCATTATTGATGATATCGACAATATCCTGCTTGTTGACCGGCTTTAACAGGTAATCGAGTACGCCCAATCGGATAGCCTGCCGGGCATAGCTGAAATTATCGTAGGCAGAGATGACCACCATGGCCGCTCCCGGCAAAAACTCCTTTATCTCTTTTAAAGCTTTCAGTCCTCCCCGGCCGTCAAGACGGATATCCATCAAAATTATGTCAGGCCTTTCCCGGGACGCCAGCTCGACCGCCTCGTCGCCGCTGCCGGTGCTGGCGGCCAGCTCTATATTCTCAAATTCGGATGAAACCACGTGGGCCACGGCATCTCTGACCAGCGGTTCATCGTCCACGACCATCACTCTGCACATGAACTCTATCCCCCTCTGACTCTCTTCTTTGACTCACTTTTATTGTTCACTGCCTCAGTTTTTACTGCCTCTTTTTCACTGTCTTTCAGCAGGACTGCTCCGGGAAAATTCAAGCGCCGTCTTAGAATTCTCCGTTTCAGCTTCTGGGCCCTGCCGGCTCTTTTCTGCCGGCGGAATATCGATAACTATCTCGGTACCGCTCCCGGGGGAAGCGGCTATGGTGAGAAGATCATCGCGCTGATAAAAAAGCCTCAACCGTTCCTTGATGTTGCTCAGTCCCCCAATCTTCTCTTCCTGCTGGATGCTTTCGATCAGCTCGGCGCCCATGCCGGCCCCATCATCCCTGACCGTTATCCTGAGCCAGTCCTCATCATCCCTTCCCTTGCTTTTTTTCGCCCTGTCCTGAGGGCGCTCTAATATGACATCGATCCGCCCGGATCTATCGCTGTTCTTTTTGACCCCATGCACGAAGGCATTTTCCACCAGAGGCTGGATGGTCAGCGGCGGAATAAGATTTGAGAGAACCGTCTTATCATAATCGAAATTGAATTCGATATTTTCGCCGAATCTGGTCCTGAGAATATCACAGTAAAGGTCCACACTTTTCAGCTCTTCTTCCACCGGTATCAGCTTCTCGCTGCGTTTTAAATTGCGGCGAAAATGCTCGGCCAATCTGGTTATCATCCTGCCGGTTCTGTCGGCTTCTTCGAGCACAGCCAGCTGAGAGATAGAATTTAAAGTGTTGAAAAGAAAATGTGGGTTCATCTGAGATTGCAGCTTTTTCAGCTCGGCTTCTTTGAGGAGATTTTTCATGCGCAGATTCTCAACCTGTTTCTGCTGCAGCTCCCGTTCGACCTCCAGTTTTTCCTCCAGACGGTTAAAAAGCGTCTCCAGCTCGGTTATCATGCGGTTGAAGGCCCGGGCTATAAAACTGAGCTCATCGCTGGTTTCGACTTTGACCGGTTCGACGGCAAAATCTCCCTCGGCCAGCCGCCGGGAACGGGCAATTATCCGATAGAGGGGACCGGTAATGCTGCGCGAAAAGAGATAGAGAAATATGAGACTGAAGCCGGCCAGCAAAGCGGCCATACCGATACCATAATTTTCGATGCGGCTGACCAGATCTGAGCTGGCTGCATAGATGCGATTGGCCTGACGGTTATTGGAGTTGATGGCTTCGGTGAGATAGCGGGTGGTGATATCTATTCGTTCTCGAAAGCGGGTGTAAGACCGATGGTAATCCTCGCCTGCTTCGGCCATCTCGATAAGTTCGCGGCTTTCGGCGATAAGACCGCTGAGAACTGCATCGAATTCGGAAACTGTTTCGGAATTCTCAGCCTCCTTCAGTTCGAGCAGCTCAATTTCGATCTCCTGGTAACTCTCGCGGCTCTCCTCTGTCCTCCGGTTCAAATAACTGGCGGTATGATGTTCGAGAAGATTCAGCTTCTCCCCCGTTCTTTCCAGTAGTTCATTTTCGGCCATCATCCGGTCAGTGAGCGCCGCCGTGCCGCGGTGGGCCAGGGCCACATAGACCGATATCATCAGCATAAGGCAGAAGAAAAGGGCAAAGAAAATCAGCAGTTTTTTGCGCAGAGTGAAACGAAGTTCTCCCGAATTTTTGTCCTTGCCGTTCGGGCTCTCATCTGAGCGGGGGATCATCGAAGCTCACCTCCGATATTTCGCCGGCTTCGGGATCAACGATCTCCATATCGACCCGGCTGTGCAGGTTGACGCTGCCGCGGGTGAGAATAGCGGCCATCTCTTCCACAGCCTGATAACCTATCTGGCGCGAATCATGATATATGAGGGCGTCGAATTCTTCGCCGCTCACCTCTCCGGCCAGACCGGACCGGCTGCCGTAACCAGCCGTGAAGATATCCTCTCCCGCTCTTTTCGGGAGCGCAGCTTCTGCAAGCATTAAAGTTATCTCCTCGCCGGGACTGAAGATAACTTCAGAGTCGTCCTCTGAGAGAATTCCCCGCATCTCGTCGCTCAGCTCGAGCAGATCGGGTTCGACTTCTCTTATTCTCAGCCTGTCCTGGCTGCCGGCGGCCGCGAAGGCCTCCTGCAGACCAAAAATTTTGAGCTGTTCTGAGGTCGAAACCGCCCTGCCCGCGCGAGAACTATCGACCAGCGCATATATATCGCCCCCTTCGGATTTGTTCAACAGATAACGGCCGATCTGAAAACCGGCCTGATGATGATCGAGTCCGACGTAGGAAAGGCGGCTGGAATCAGGGTAATCAGCATTGATTGTGACCACAGGCAGCCCATCATCCAGAGCATTTATCTCCTCGGTCAGATCATCGGAAGCACCCTCGAGCAAAACCCCATCAAAATCAGCTATATCGACCAGTTCGAGATATTCGGAGGCCGAAAGCTGTCCGGCTGGATCGGCCTCATAAAATTTCAACTCCAATCCCCGGCTGGAGGCGGCCTGACTGGCCCCCTCGCGGATGAGCTCAACCCTCTGCTGGCCGCCGGAGGTTATCAGGGCCACCTGGAGGTTTTCCTCATCATCAGCTGCGGCAGTTCCCGCCCCCGGCACAAAAAAATCTTCATCGCCAAACCTGGCTACAAGGCGCTGAATTTCGGCGTAATTTTGCCACATCATATAGTTGAAAGTTATGACGACTGCCAGACAGAGCACGATCAACAGCAGAGTTTTAGTCGAGATCAGATCGGTTTTCATGGAGGAAACCTCCCGAATTTGAAAGCCTGAAAACCGGAACTAAACTGCCAGCTCAAATCATCAGGGCAAATAGGTGGTGACGATATCGTCGATTTCAGCGGCGGTATTTTCGATATCTCCCTGGTATAAAAATTCGTTGAGCTTTTCGTTTAAAGCGCTGACAAAGACCTCCCGGGCTGCGGCGCCGTGGGCCAGGCTGGGCAGAAGTTCCTGTTTTTCCAGCTGACGGCGGTCGGCGGCTATTCCCGGCTCAAGACTGGAGGGGTCTATATCGCTGCGGGGCGGGACTGCTCCCAGTATGGCTGTAAACCGGCGCTGAATTTCTGGGCGGGCTGCGAACTCCAGCCAGCGCATGTTATAGTAATTGTGGTCTGCAGCCGCTGGCACGGCAAAGGTGTCAACGATCTTGAGGAAAATTTCCTCCTCGCCCTGCAGCGGCACAGATCCATAATCTTTTCCCGGCTCATAGCCCCGGGCAGAAAAATAGCCGCGGCTCCAGGTGCCCATCACAGTCATGGCCGCCTCACCCCGGGCTACCCGCTCGCATGCTTCATGCCAGGTCAATCCGGCATGGTCGTCATCCGCGTATTCAAAGAGCTCGGCCAGTTTTTCCAGAGCAAGGAAAACTTCCTGATTCTGCCAGGAACGGCGGCCGGATATCAAATCCCGATATTCAGCTGGTTCAGCTTCAGCCACCAGCAGATTTTCGAAGAGATGAGTTATCGGCCAGAGGTTGCGCGATCCCAGGGCCAGCGGTTTTTCACCTGCTTCGGATATAACCTCCGCCGTCTCGATAAGCTCAGTCGGGGTCTGGGGAGGTTTCAGTCCGTGCTCAGCCAGCATATCTCGATTATACCAGATTCTATTGGAACGGTGAACGGCCACGGGCAGCGAAAAGTATTCGCCGTCAACTCTGACCAGTTCACGCAGACTGTCGGTATAGACAGCCTCCCAATTTTTGTCCTGCCAGAGGTCGGTAAGCGGCTTTATGTAATCGCCGGCCACGAAAGTATCGCTCAATTCGGCCCCGCCGTGGACCTGAAAAGCATCGGGCGGATCTTCACGCAGAAGCCTCATTTTGAGCACGTCCTTGGCGTTTACTCCCGCTCCCCCCTCCACGGCTGCATTGACCACTTCTATTTCTCTATATTCATCCTGAAAATATTCCTGCAAAAACTCCAGCCCCTCTTTTTCACCGGGGGCGGTCCACCAGCTGAAAATTTCCAGCTTATCGGTTTCGCCTGTCGGCTGCCCGATGCTGGACTCCTGCATGAAGGCGGTCTCACTGCCAAAAAGCGGCGGTGAAAATATCATCAGTGCCAGCAGCAACGCCGCGATCGAGATCAAAATTTTACTGCGCAGATCACCAACCATTAATTTACACCTCTTCCAGCTTTGCTGATAATTATATCACAGATAGAAGATCGGTGCAGACAGAAGTAAATTTCAGCGGCTGTAAATTAAGCTGTGATCGTCTGTCTTTATCCGTTCTTTTCCAGCCAGCGCCGGGCGGTTTTGACCAGAAGGGCTGTGCCTTTCCAGAGAACCTTTTCGTCTATGTCAAATTTGGAGTTGTGATGACCATGAAATTTCCCGTCTATCTCCCCTTTACCTCCCAGAAAAATGAAGATTCCGGGAACCTTCTCGAGATAATAGGCCATATCCTCGCCGCCCATGACCGGTTCTTCCAGCTTTACTATTTCCTCTTCGTCCAAAATTTCGGCCGCGCATTCCCGCCGGAAAAACTCTGTGAATTCTTCGGGATTGACCAGCGGGGGATATCCTCTTTCATATTCGAAATCGACCTCAGCCCCGCGGCTTTCGGCCAGTTTGGTGCAGAGGTTTTCCATCCTGCGAGCTATTTTATTCCGCTCTTTTTCATGAATAAAGCGGGCGGTCCCTTCCATTGAAACCTCGTCAGGAACGACATTGAAGGCACTTCCGCCGTTTATTTGACAGATGCTGATAACACCCGGATGCACCGGCGAAATCTCCCGACTGATAAGCGTCTGGATATTCTCTATAATCGAGGCGCTTATAGCTATCGGATCGACGACGGTATTGGGCATGGCTCCGTGACCGCCTCTGCCGATCACCGTCATCTTAATTCTATCGGTGCAGGCCATCATCGGGCCGGCTTTAAAGCCTATCTGTCCATTTTCCATGCAGCCGATCACCCCGCCTGTATGCAGGCCGATCACGGCATCGACTTCAGGGTCCTTGAGAGCTCCATCCTCGATCATTTTCTCGCCGCCGCCGGCGCCCTCCTCTCCTGGCTGGAAGATGAGTTTAACATTGCCGTCAAACTCCCCAATATTTTGCGATATGATTCTGGCGGCGCCGAGCGCCATGGCTGCGTGAGCATCGTGACCGCAGGCATGCATTTTACCCTCGTGCCGGGAGGCAAAATCAAGCCCTGTCTTCTCCTCTACCTTCAGCCCGTCTATATCCGTCCTGATAGCAAAAGTCCGGTAATTCTCATAATCCTCCCCCTTTTTGATCAGGGCAACCAGTCCGTTCTGAGCGTAACCTGTCTCATAATCGATCTCCATCTTCTCCAGCTCCGATTCGATGAATTTCCGGGTTTTGGGCGTGTCGAGACCCACCTCGGGTATCTTATGCAGCTCCCGCCGCCACTCGATAATCCGGTCTTCTATTTTTTTAGCCTCTTCTTTAAAAGCAAGCATGATTTATTATTACCTCCTGACAATTTCTATCTGATGAAACTCTAAATTTTATGATCTGCCCTCAAACACGACTGTACCAGTTTCTATGCTCGTACCAGCCCTTTTCTGCCAATCCCATATCCTCAAGCGGCCAACCACCTGCCAGCCGCTCCTCCAGTTTTTCCAGCGAAGGGACGCCGCCGGTAGCATCAAGAGCTTCCACGCTGCAGGCGCCGACTGCGGCCGCGGTAATCAACGCTTTTTGGGGGCTGCTGCCCTGATGAAACCGGGCCAAAAAACCCGCGACAGCGGCATCACCAGCCCCCGTCGTTCCTGCCATATCAACGGAAAAAGGAGGAATATAAAGTTCTCTATCGCTCCATTCTGAAATGTCTATATGAATCTGTTCTCCCTCTTTCTGATTCGGCGAGAGAGTCAACCTTTCCTCCAGCCGGGGAGCAGTTTTCAAATAAATCCCCAGCTCGCCCAGCTTGAGAGCAACAATAGGGCAGCCCAACTCCTGCAATTTTCTGGCAATTTCAGAGACTATATCCAGCGAAATATCCTTTGTTTCTTTTTCGAACACCTCGCGGTACTCACTTTCATCGAGCATGTAAAGTATTTCATCCAATCCGGGCAGAAAAATATCGACCTCGGGAAGCACGCGCTTCAGCAGACTGTTCCAGTCCAGACCGGAGGGTTCGGCCCGGGGATCTGGCATCGCCATGTCCAGCGAGGTGATAGCGCCTCTCTTTTTAGCCCGGGAATACATCTGATGCAGCTTTTTTCCGTTACTTTTGATCATTTCAGTCATCAGAGGGGGGTAGCCAAAATGAAAAATATCGTCCGGCTCGATCAATTCATAATCTATATCTTCGGGAACAAAGTTCTCGTTCGGACCGGAATAATGCAAAAATATGCGGTCTGTATCGGGAGGGCTCAAAACCACAGTATAAGAGGATTCCTCATCTGGCTCTACCAGCAGATCTCCTGTCAGCTCTTCTCTACCCTTTTCAGCAATTATTTTTTCTATCAACTTCCCGGTATGGTCGTCGCCGATTTTGCCGATCATTCTCACCGGCAAACCCAGACGATGAAGAGCCAGACCCGTATTGGCAACTGCTCCTCCGGTGGCCATGTTTAACCCCTCTACCTCCAGAGTGCTGCCCGGTTTGAGATTGTCAAAATTATCTTTTTCCCAGCCGGGAATCATATCCAGACAAAGATGCCCGGCAACTATTATGCTCATAAATTTATTAACCTCCCGTGTAAATGCTGTAAATACTTGTAAGCATTATACCATAACTCGATGATAGCTTAAAAATATTTAAAACTCAACCCAAAATAATTTGATTTGTGGATCTTTTTGTCTTCACCGGGCAAGAAAAAAAATAATGAAAATATTCTCGCGGAAAATTTATCATATGAAGAGAGGCGGAGGAAAACAGCAGAAAAAATTAAAGCCCCACCAGAAGGCAGGAGTTTCTGCCGCCGTGGGGCAAAATTTATTGATTAAAAAGTCGAATCCCTCTATCTTTTACTCCCGGAATCAATCGCGGGCCATCTCTTTCACTTTTTCAAATTCTTTTTCAATCTCGGGATCGGTTTCCGGACCGAGAAGGCTGACCAGAAAAATCACCAGACTGCTCAAGAAAAAGCCCGGAATAATTTCATAAAGACCGGTGTAGGCGAAGAAATTATTCCAGACTATAACTGTTGACTCCGCCGATCAGAATTCCGGCCAGAACACCGTATTTGTTGGTCTTCTTCCAGTAGAGCGAAAAGAGTACAGCCGGACCGAAGGCCGAGCCGAGTCCCGCCCAGGCGTAACCGACGATATCGAGAATTCTGCCGCCAGCCATGGCGAAATAAAGCGCCACCAGCGTAATCAATACAACCGAAACACGGCTTACTATCAGAAGCTCGCGATCGGAAGCATCACGGCTGAAGAAGGCTTTGTAAAAGTCCTCAGTCAGCGCACTGGAAGAAACTAAAAGCTGAGAGTCGACGGTGCTCATAATGGCAGCCAGCACGGCAGCCAGAAAGATACCGCCTATCCAGGGATTCATGACGTACTGCAGCAGATCGAGAAACACCGTCTCGGGATTGCCCAGCGGTTCGGCAAAGGTGACGATACCGATAATACCAACAAAAACTGCACCTATCAGGGTAACTACCACCCAGGTCACCCCTATAAACTGAGAAGTAGGCAGGTCTTCTCCCTTATCTATGCTCATGAATCTAATTATAATATGAGGCATACCGAAATAACCCAGGCCCCAGCCTATATTCGATATCCAGTCGACAAAAGAAACTCCTTCCCCGGTACTGAGCCAGGAAGCGCCGTTGCCGGGATCGAAATCAACCTGGCGAAAAGCATAGAGCAGATCACGGTTAACTTCGGAAACCTGAGCCCAGAGCTCGCTCAAGCCTCCCATGTTTAGGATCACGGCCACGGGAACGATGACAAGAGCTATAAACATCAGCGAGCCCTGAACGAAGTCCGACCAGCTGACGGCCAGATATCCGCCCAGATAAGTATATAAAGCTATTATTATAACGGAGATGTAAACTGCAATATTATAATCCACTCCCAGAATAGTTTCAAACAGGGTGCCTCCTGCTACCAGGCCCGAAGAAACATATATCGTAAAGAATACCAGTATCACCAGGCCGGTGACGATTCTGAGAGCTCGCGAATCATCTTTATACCTGCTCTCGAAGAAATCAGTCAGCGTGATCGAGTCTACAATTTCAGTGTAATAGCGCAGCCGGCTGGCGGTAAACTGCCAGTTAAGATAGGTTCCGATAGCAAGTCCTATACCTATCCACATGGCGCTGAAACCTCCGGCATAAACTGCTCCAGGAAATCCCATCAAAAGCCAGCCGCTCATATCGCTGGCCTGAGCGCTAAGGGCGGTTACAGGAGCGTTGAGGCCACGGTCGCCCAGAAAATAATCCTCGGTGTCCTGATTTCTTTTGTAAAAATAATATCCAATTACCATCATGCCCACTATGTAGAGGGCAAATGTTGTTAATACAGGATCCATCAGCTATTCCCCCTTCCACTGTAGATCAATCGTATCAGGGACAGCAGCACGATGAGCAGACTTGGAGTGAGCATCCAGAACCACGTAGAAGTCGGCAGGCTTTCCATTCTTATTAAATTCCCCCTTCTTTAGTTTTTTGATCCCTGCAGATCTTTTATTCGCGCTTTAACATCTTAATTAATTTATTTCGGTATGTTACATAAAATTCCTGCAATCTCTCAAATTTAGGCCATATACCGCTTTAAAACAACCCCCCGACCGAAATCAACCGTAATAAACCCTTAAACCACAAATCAGTTTCAAAACCTGCCTATGTAATCATCCCAGCCCCAGAAGTCCCGGCAATAACAGTGTTATTTGTGGAATTATTCCCACCAGGATCAGCACCACTATATGGACGGTGATGAAAGGCAAAATTTCGCGGAAAATATCCTCGACTTCCGCTCCGCTCACCGAAGACGCCGTGAAAAGACAGAGGCCGAGCGGCGGGGTGATCAGACCTATCAGCATGCCCATGACCACTATTACGCCGGCCTGGAGAGGATGAAAACCGATCTCTATCATCATGGGAGGCACGATGGGGGCGAGCATGACAATGCTGGCTCCTGCTTCCAGCCAGGTCCCCAAAAAGAGCAGAAATCCCACAATAATTAAAAGAAGCAGATACCTGTTATCTGTCAGAGCCATCAAATGCTCTGCCAGGGCAGAGGGAATTCCCTCCATGGCCAGTATCCAGCCTAGAATGTCCGCCATGCCGATGATGATAAAGAGCAGGGCCGAAGTCCGGGCTGCATTTTTCAAAAGGTGAGGTATATCTCCCGGCTTCAATTCGCCGAAGAGAAAAAATCCGACCAGCATGGCGTAAGCGCAGGCTATAGCGCCCGCCTCGGTCGGGGTGAAAACTCCTCCCAGAATTCCCCCCAGAATTATAAGAGGCATGATCAGCGCGGCCAGAGCATCTTTGGTGATCAAAAGAGCTTCCTTTCTGCTGAAACTAACCTTCTGAACGGGAAAATCTTTCTTTTTGGCGAATGCTGCCACCAGCACGCTCTGCCCGACGCCTATCATCAGGCCGGGAACTATGGCAGCGGCGAAAAGTCCGGCTATTGACTCACCCGCCACACCTCCGTAAAGCACAATGGTGATGCTGGGGGGAATGATCGGACCGACTATCGAGGAGGAGGCGGTGATCATCGCGGAAAACTCTTTCGTATAACCCTGCTTTTCCATCGAGGGGATTAAGATCGAGCCCAGCGCGGAGACATCGGCGATGGCCGAGCCTGATATGCCGGCAAAGAGAATGCTGGCATAGATATTTACATGGGCCAGACCGCCCCTGATTTTTCCTATAAGCAATTCTACAAACCTGACCAGCCTTGTGGTAATACCCGATTCGTTCATTATCTCCCCCGCCAGCATAAAAAAGGGAATGGCCAGCAGCACAAAACGGTCGATACCGCTGAAAATCCTCATCGGTATGGCCTGAAGTGATAGCCCTGCAAAAAATAGCCAGGCCAGACTGGCCAGCCCCAGCACAAATGCTATCGGCAGACCTAAAAAGAGCAGAAACAAAACTGCCATAAGAGATAAATGAATTATATTCATATCCTATAGTTCTCCTTTTTCTCTTCTTCTCCATCAGAGAATCTCCTATTGAACAGATAATCAATTTTTATAATGGTATTGCTCAAAGTCTGCAAAAACATCAGAAGAGCGCCGACAGGCAGGGATAGGTAGGCCCAGGTCCTCCTTATACCGGTGGCAGGTGAGATAGAGTTCCAGTAATCGAAGGAATATCTAAAACCTCTGAGCACGAGAATAAAAAGCAAAAGCAAGATCAAAATATTTATGAATACTTCTATAATAATTCGGAGGCGCGGCGGCAGCCTGTTTTTAAAAAGATTAACTGCGGCATGTTTTTCCTCCTTGCTCAACACACTGGCCCCTACCAGGGCAATCCAGACCATAAGATAGCGTGAAAGCTCCGAGGTCCAGGGTGTGCTGGCTCCCAGAAAATATCTGGCAACAACCTGAATCAACACCAGAGCAAGCATCAGACCTATCATGCCTGTGATGGCTTTTTCGATCAGCGAGTTTAATCTTCGGCTGAGTTTTGGTATCATCAAAATCCTCCTGAAGAAAACCACGGGAGCCCTTTTTCTGCTCTCAACTGCATTCCGCAGCTAAAATCGGGCCCCCGGGCCTTCTCGATTTTCAGGCTCTTATTCCCCTATCTCCTCATAACCGAGCTCCTCCAGCGCCTGGTCTGCTTCCTCAAATATTCTATCAACCCAGCTTTCATCATCCACCGCATCTTTGACGTAATCTGTGACCGGCTCCTGGGTGGCTTCCCGAAATTTATCTATCTCCTCCGGCGTGGGGTCATATATCTCCATACCCTGCTCTTCCAGGTAATTCTGGCCTTCCTCTCTGACTATCCGGGTCTGACGGCGGGCTGCTTCGGACATCCTGCGGCCGCCTTCCAGCACTATGGCCTGATATTCCTCGGGCAGATCCTGAAACCAGTCGTCGTTGGCCAGAATCTGGGTCAGGCTGAAAAAGTGCCTGTCGAGGGTCATGTAATCC